>CALNCD010000194.1 GCA_937874965.1 uncultured Erysipelotrichaceae bacterium
CGATCAAGCTGCATTTTTCCAGTCTGGCCAGACTGGAAAAATGCAGCTTGATCGGATTACCCGATATCTTGCGATTGTCTTAGCATTCTTACAGTCAGCCTCAATGATCTATGTCTTTGATCATTCAAACAGTATTATTCTTAATTCCAGTTTCTCCAATTATGCATATACGGCATTTGTTATGAGTGCCGGGTCAATGTTCTTGATGTGGCTGGGTGACCAGATTTCACAGAAGGGTATTGGAAACGGGATTTCAATGATTATCTTTGCAGGAATAGTTTCGAACCTTCCATTTTCGTTCAAGAACACGTACCAGACATTGGTTGCTGGTGCTGGAACAGATGCATTGTTTACAGGAATTCTATACTTTATCCTCTACTGCATGATGTACCTGATTATTATTATTCTGGTTGTCTTCATGCAAGAAGCAGTACGTAAGATTCCGATTCAATATACATCCAGTACGGTTTCACGTGGGAAGGATATGAATCACTTACCGCTTCGGATCAACTCGGCAAGCGTTATTCCCGTTATCTTTGCTTCAGCAGTTATGGCGGCGCCGCTGACCATTCTGAGTTTCGCAAATCAAACGTGGTATACCCGGTTGCTTCCGTATTTACAGCCTTCAAAGCCTTTCGGTTTGGGCTTGTATCTGGTCTTGATCATTCTGTTTACTTTCTATTACACTGAACTGCAGATTGATCCAGAGAAGATGTCTGAAAACCTTGCAAAGAACGGGTCGTATATTCCTGGAATCCGTCCAGGAAAAGAGACGACGGACTACCTTAAAAAGGTATTGCGCCGGATTACCGTTCTCGGTGCTATCTTCCTTGTCTTTATCGCAGCACTTCCTTATGTCTTGCCAATGGTTTTCCCTGCTTTACCATCATCTACCGCAATCGGTGGAACTGGTATTCTGATTGTCGTTGGTGTCGCCTTGGAAACTGTTCGTGATTTAGAAGGCCGTATTACTCAGAAGTCCTATAAAGGCTTCATTGATCGATAGGGCGAAAGAAGCATGAATATCTTATGGGGGCAGCTGGAAGTGGTAAAGGGACGATGTCTGCAAAGATAGTCGCCTTGGAGCATATTCCTCATATTTCCACTGGAGATATGTTCAGAGCTGCTTTGAAAGAAGAAACATCCCTTGGTCTTGAGGCCAAGAAGTATATGGATAAAGGGCTGTTGGTACCCGATGAAATCACAATCGCAATGGTTGAAGAACGGTTGCGCAAGGATGATTGCAAAGCCGGTTACCTTCTGGATGGATTTCCGCGTACCCTTGCGCAAGCAAAGTCTTTGGAAAAGATGGCAGATGAAATCGGCCGTCCGCTTCAGATTGTTCTCAATCTGGAAGTTTCAAAGGATCTCTTGATCAAGCGGATTACAGGAAGAAGGCTCTGTCCGGTTTGCGGTGCTATCTACAATACAGAATTCAATCCGCCGAAGGTTGAGGGAATCTGCGATAATGATGGTGCTGCGCTTATTCAGCGAAAAGACGATACTGTCGAACAGTTGGAAGTCCGTCTGAAAGAGCACAATGATAATACGCGGCCGGTTATTGAATACTATCGGACTCATGGACTCGTTCATGAGATCAATGGTGAACAGGCGACGGATGACGTATTCAATCAAATAGTGAATGCACTGGATACAGTGAGGAATTAATGAGTACATCAGTGTTCCTTGCAAGTTTGCAGGGCCAGGCCGGTGATTGCGGGAAAAATACAGTGCGTATTTCTTCTCCAATTACCGATGCTGCGGTCAGCTTGCGCAATTCTATGCAGCACGATGGCGATATCATTTCAAGACAGTTTACATTTGGTAGACCTGTTTGGAGGGTTGGAGTCGCTATCAGTTACAGGTTTGCAGGGGTTATATCCTGCTGACAGAGCGGATATGAGATTTCAACATCAAAGGAGGATGTCTATACTGAATGGCAAAACAAGATGTTATTGAAATAGATGGAGTGGTAGAGGAAACTTTGCCAAGTGCCATGTTCAAGGTTAAACTCGCTAACGGTCACACAATATTGGCTCACGTATCTGGTAAAATCCGTATGCATTACATTCGCATTTTACCGGGAGATCGTGTCACCGTTGAGATTTCACCTTATGATTTATCACGTGGGCGTATTACATTTAGACATAAGTAAGTCTATACAGGAGGAAAACACATGAAAGTAAGACCATCTGTCAAGCCGATTTGCGACAAATGCCGTGTCATTAAGCGTAATGGCCGTGTTATGGTTATTTGTGAAAACCCTAAGCACAAACAGAGACAAGGATAGGAGGATAACAAATCGATGGCTCGTATTGCAGGAATTGATTTACCACGCGACAAGCGTGTAGTAGTTGCTTTAACTTACATCTACGGAATTGGCCGCCCAACTGCGGAACAGATTCTTGAAACCACAAAAATCAGTGAGGATATCCGCGTTAAGGATTTAAGCGAAGAGCAGGAAAATGCAATTCGTAAAGAAGTTGAAAGCATTAAGGTCGAGGGTGATCTTCGCCGTGATGTCAACTTGAATATCAAGCGTTTAATGGAAATCGGTTGTTACCGTGGAATTCGCCATAGAAAAGGCCTTCCTGTTCGTGGACAACGTACAAAGACCAATGCACGTACTCGCAAGGGACCACGTCGTACCGTTGCGAACAAGAAGAAGTAGGGAGGTAAAACAAATATGGCAAAAGCAAAAACTACTGTTACACGTAAGCGTAAGCAACGTAAGAATATTGCCAAGGGTGTGGCTCATATCCATTCGACATTCAATAATACGATTGTTACAATTTCGGATGAGAAGGGTAATGTCATCGCTTGGTCTAGTGCTGGTGCTTTAGGGTTCAAGGGTTCTAAGAAGTCCACTCCTTACGCAGCACAGATGGCTTCAGAAGCAGCAGCTAAGGCTGCCGTTGATCATGGCATGAAAATTGTAGAAGTCAGCGTGAAGGGTCCAGGTCCTGGACGTGAAGCTGCTGTTCGTTCATTACAGACTGCTGGATTGGATATCAGTGTCATCAATGATGTCACACCGATTCCACATAATGGATGCCGTCCACCTAAGAGACCTCGTGGTTAATTGTGGACTGAGGAGGTAGAAAGAAATGAATAAATTTGAACGTGCCGGACTTGAGATCAAAGCATTTGATGAGACCAGCCATTATGGTAAGTTCATTATCGAACCGCTTGAACGTGGATTCGGAACTACAATCGGAAATGCACTTCGCCGTGTTTTACTCTCCTCTTTACCAGGGGCAGCAGTGTATTCAATCAAGATTGATGGTGTTTTTCATGAGTTCACATCAATCTCTGGCGTCCGTGAAGATGTAACTGCCTTGATTTTAAATATTAAGAGTCTGATTTTGAAAGCGAATGAAGATGATGTCTTCACCTTGACGATTTCTGAAAAGGGACCGAAGATTGTTACTGCTGGTGATATTCAGGTTCCGGCTGGGGTTGAGATTCTGAATAAGGAGCTTGAAATTGCGACATTGTCTGAAGGCGGAGTTCTAGAGATGGAACTTAAGGTTCGGACAGGCCGTGGTTATGTCGGAGCTGATATCAATAAGCAACTCTTTCAGAATGCGTCTCAAGGTATTGGAACAATCTTTACTGATGCAATCTATACACCAGTAGAGAGGGTCTCATATGTAGTTGAGCCAACCCGTATCGGTCAGAGCACAAAATATGATCGGTTAGTGATGGAAGTTTGGACGAACGGATCGTTGGAACCACAGGAAGCAATTTCTCTTGGTGCGAAGATCCTGATGGATCATCTTGAAGTCATCGTCGCTATCAAAGATTCAGTTCTTGAATCAGAGTCCTTCATCAAACCAAATACTGCTAATTTCGATAAGCCTTCAACAACTATGATGATTGAAGATCTAGACCTTTCTGTTCGCTCATACAATTGCTTGAAGCGTGCAGGCATTCAGACGGTCGAGGAATTGACGCAGAAAACCGAAGAAGAAATGATGCGCGTTAGAAATCTTGGGAAGAAATCATTGAAGGAAGTCAAAGACAAGCTTCATGATATGGGCCTTGGATTTAAATCATACGAATAGTTAGGAGGAGGTAAAACGATATGTTAAATCGTAAATTGGGCCGCAAGGCTGATCATCGTAAAGCATTGCTTCGTAATATGGCGACATCTGTCATGATTTACGGAAAAATTGAAACAACCGAAAAGAAAGCAATGGAATTGAGAACTGTTGTTGATGAACTTATTACTCTGGGCAAGAAGGATACACTTCATGCACGTCGTCAGGCGGCAAAAGTGTTGTATAATGCTAAAGATCCTAAGACCGGTAAAAGTGCATTGCAGATCCTGTTCGAAGATGTTGCACCTAAGTATCAAGACCGTAACGGAGGCTACACGCGTGTTCTGAAGTCAGAACAACGTCGTGGCGATGCTGCACCGATGGCTGTCTTTGAATTAGTGAAGTAAGCGGAGTATTCCGCTTTTTCTTTATGAATGAAGATGCGCTAAAGTCATTGAGAGAAGAGGCCCTTCGGACCAATATTCCAATAATGCAGGAGGAGACTCTCGATTATATCGGGTCTCTTATTACGAGGCATCAGTATCATACAGTTCTTGAGTTAGGAACAGCCATCGGCTACAGTTCCCTTTCCTTATTGCATCGTGTGGGACAGCTATCCATTACGACAATTGAGAGGGATGAACAAAGGTATCTTCAGGCAATGGAGAATTTCAATGTGTTCAGGACTAGGGATTCGATTATCTGTCATTGGATGGATGTGTATGATTTTGAAACAACAGCGTGTTTCGATGTTTTAATAATTGATGCTGCGAAAGCACAGAACCAACCCTTCTATGAACGGTTTAAAGACAATGTGCGTTCGGGAGGCTGTATAATTATTGACAACATGAATTTTCATGGTCTGGATTCAAAACAGGCTAAGAAAGATCATCGTCGGAATTTATCAATCATGCTGGATCGAATCGAGAAGTTCGATGCATACATCGAGTCCAGTGATCTCGCCTATAATCGTTATGATATCGGTGATGGACTATTGGTCATCTGGAAGTGATTTTTTTGCTCAAATCGGTATTGTCCTATGTGTTTAGTCACCAAGCATATGGACAATGCCTTTTTATTTTTGTGGTTCAACAAGACTATTAATAAAAATCCCGATAAAAGCGTGTATTATGATTTGCGAATCAAGAAGCAAGTGGCTTTGGCGATTATAGTCAAAATACGGAAGTTGAAGAAAACAATCAACTTTTGATTTCAGGTCAGTTCGCTCGTTTTGCGTAATGAGAACGATAGGAATATGCCGTTTCAATGACAACTTGATTAATTCCCGGATTACCTCAGTGTTGGATGAAAGTGAGAAAACGATGTGCAGGTCTTGTCGTGTTGACAACACGGCTTTACGTGACATAAGGTCCAAATGGGTAATTGTTTCACTATCATAGCCGTTAGCAACCAATCTTCGACTGAAAAAATCGGCGGACATTCCTGTTTCTGCTACTCCAAACACCTTGATTTTGTTTGATTCCCGTATCATCTGGCCAAAGCGATCCAATTGGTTTCTGTCCAGGGTATAATCCAATTGTTTTATCGTTGAAGCATAGATCGTTGTAATTGACAGTGAATCCAGGTTAATCGGCTGTTCAGCATTCAATTGACTCAAGTAGTTTGAAAGGTCGAAACGAAACTCAGAGTACCCTTTGTATCCGATTTTTTGTGTAAAGCGCAATAACGCCGACTTAGATGTACCCGCAAGATCTGCTGCTGTCAGTAAGGGCGAGGTCGCCATCAGCTCTAAATGATTCAGTGTGAAGTCCATTATTTTTAATTCAGATTTCGTGAGATTTGTCTCATTGATTTTCATGGTTTGAATGGGATTCATAGCAAGTCTCCTTCGCTTAGATTATACACTATTTTCAAGCATTTTAGAAAAAGGGAATAAGTTTCAATAAATATGGGAAAAAGTATTGAAATTTCAAAATGATTTGTTATAATCAAGATGTAAACACTTACAAGGAGGAAAGTATGGATTCAAAAGCTAAGAATGCGTCTATATTAGACAAGATTACTGTTTTTGTTGAGACGAAAGTTGCACCACCTCTTGTACGGATTTCACAAATTCGATACTTAGACGCTTTACAGAATACGTTTATGGTACTTATGCCTTATCTTATCATTGGGGCTACAGCAACGCTTATTCTAAACCTTGGTGGACTGTTCGCTGAAGGCACCGGATTAAATATGCCAAGTGTCGCGACAGCAATCAATGATTTTATGGCTCACCACAAATCCTGGTTATTGCAGTTAGTCTTTATCAGCATTAATTTGCTTGCATTGGTGACTGCGGTTGTGAATGGATATTTCTTAGGGGGATATTATCACGAGCGGGATAAGCGGATCAGTCCAATTGTCAGTGCATTGCTGGGGATGATTTCATTTCTGTGTTTTATTGATTTCATGAAACTGACTGAGAACTTTGATTGGCCGAATTATATCTTGGGGTCGCCAAGTATGTTCGGAGGGATTTTAATCTCGATTGCAGCTGTCGAATTGTATCGTTTTCTTGTTCAGAAGAACATTACGATTAAGATGCCTGCAGGTGTTCCTCCTATGGTCGCCTCTGCATTCGTAAGTTTAATTCTGGTGACTGCAGTTATTGTTGTCATGGCTATTGTTGGACGAGGTTTTGGAAGTTTTGATTTATTGGCAGAAATCAACAAAGTCTCATCTGTAATCGTTGTTTCCGGAAGCGGTCCGATTGCGCAATTTGTTGGATTTTTCCTGGACCGAATCTTGTGGTTTGTTGGACTGCATGGATCGAACATCGTTGGATCGGTTATGAGTCCGATATGGACCCAAACAATCAATGATAATATTGCTGCATTCGCTGCTCACCAGTCAATTCCATATATGTTTACAAATCAATGGATAAATTTCTACGTTCGAGTTTCAGTCTTGCCGATTGCAATTCTTCTGGTCCGAAGCAAGGTGCAACGTTATCGCGTACTCGGGAAGCTGTCAATTACCGGAACAGTATTCAACATTGCTGAACCGATAATGTATGGACTGCCAATTGTCCTAAATCCTTTGATGTTTATTCCTTGGGTATTGGGATTCTCAGTCATCTACATCTTTTATGCAGTCCTTGGTGTGATTGGAATTACTCCACCGATGGTTGCTTCTGTTGTCTGGACAATGCCTGCGCCGTTGGCTGCATGGATTGGATCAGGATTTAATTGGCTGGCACCGTTGCTGAGTTTGCTTTCATATGTTCTGGTTTATCTGATTTTCTTGCCATTCTTCAGAATAATGGAAAAGCGTGAGTTGGCCATCGAACAGGAAAATGCACGAATAAGTGAGGAAACAGAACAATTGGATTCGTAAGATGATTGCAAGGAGGTATTAAAGTGATTTCCTATGTTAACTATAATTCCCGTTATGTCTCGTCGTTGATTTCATGTTGGAATGATGTTCTGATCTATGATTCAATCACAGAATCACGATTCCATGAACTGTATA
>CALNCD010000195.1 GCA_937874965.1 uncultured Erysipelotrichaceae bacterium
GTCCAAGGACTTGTCATGATGACCCTCGTGGATGGGAAAGTTCGATATGAGCGTGGCACGCATGCGTAGGCGGCTTATTCTTGAGGATGGCCTTGTCTTTGAGGGACAAGGGTTCGGCTGTTTGGATGAAGTTTCTGGCGAAGTTGTCTTTACGACGGCGATGAGCGGGTATCAGCAATCCATTACCGATCAGTCCTATAATGGACAATGTCTGGTCTTTACATATCCGTTAATCGGAAATTACGGAATCAATGCAAAAGATATGGAAAGTCTTGAACCAACCTGCCTGGCTGTTATCTGCAAAGATTATGCCCGGCTTGGCAGCCACTATCAAAAGCGGATGGATCTGGCGGCATTTCTCCTTGAAAAGAAGATCATTGGCTTATCAGGCATCGACACCCGCAAACTTACCCGGCATTTACGTCAGCATGGAACGATGAAGGGCTTCATTACGGATAGATCTGTCGATGATGGATTAGCATCGCTTTTGCAGTATAAACCAAAGATCCATCAAATTGCTGAAGTGTCCACACAAACCATGTACCCCAATCCAGGGGAGAATTACCGTGTGGTGGTGGTGGATTATGGTTTGAAGCATAGCATTTTACGCGAATTATCACGGCGTCAGTGTGATGTGATTGTTGTCCCTCACACGACCAGTGCTGAGAAAATTCTGAGCTACTTCCCGGATGGCGTCATGTTAAGCAACGGTCCTGGTGATCCGATGGTGTGCGGTCCTGAGGTTGAAGTCATCCGTGCATTGCTGAATCAGGTTCCCATTTTCGGTATCTGTATGGGTCATCAGCTGCTGGCCTTGGCTTTAGGATGCAGCACGTTTAAAATGCAGTTCGGTCATCGGGGCTTGAATCATCCTGTCCGAGAAATCGCCAGCGGCCGTATTGATTTTACATCACAGAATCATGGCTATGCTGTTGAACTTAACAGTATTGACCGTCAGCAGATTTTGTTGACGCATGTCGAGATCAATGATGGCACAGTAGAAGGGATACGTCATCGTCATTATCCGGCTTTCAGTGTCCAATTTCACCCGGATGCTGCACCAGGACCTCATGATGGGATGCATTTGTTCGATGAATTTATGGAAATGATGGAAGCATGGAAAGGCAGGGAAAAACATGGGTAAACGGACTGATATTTCACGGATTGCGGTCATCGGATCAGGGCCGATTGTCATCGGACAGGCTGCAGAATTTGATTACGCAGGAACCCAGGCGTGCCTTGCGTTGCGGGAAGAAGGCTATGAAGTTGTCTTGATTAATTCCAATCCTGCGACAATTATGACTGATCAAAACAGTGCTGATCGGGTTTATATGGAACCTTTGTGTCTGGAATCCGTTGCGATGGTATTGCGCAAGGAACGTCCGCAGGCGTTATTGCCGACTCTGGGAGGGCAGACTGGATTGAATCTGGCAGTAGAACTTCAGGAAAGCGGGATTCTGGATGAACTTGGTATTGAGCTATTGGGAACATCGCTTGATGCGATTAAGCAGGCTGAGGACCGTGAGCTTTTTAAGAATTTAATGCGCGATCTCTCGATTCCGATTCCCGCAAGCGCAATTGTCCATACCGTCGCAGATGCTTTAGAATTTGCAAAGGAGATCGGCTATCCTCTTATCGTTCGTCCAGCGTTTACCTTGGGCGGAACAGGGGGAGGTATGTGCAATCAGTCGCAGGAGCTGGTTGAGATTGTCAGCAATGGTCTTGAACTATCGCCTGTTCATCAATGCTTGGTTGAAAATCGCATCGCCGGCTATAAAGAAATTGAATATGAAGTTATGCGCGATCATCAGGACAATGCATTGGTTGTCTGTACCATGGAAAACTTTGATCCTGTCGGAATCCATACGGGTGATTCAATCGTCTTTGCACCAATCCAAACGCTGACAGATGATGAACTGCAGCATTTACGGGATATTTCACTCAGTGTTATCCGGGCTCTGAAAATTGAGGGAGGATGCAATGTTCAATTGGCACAGGATCCAAACAGTGATCAATTCTATATCATTGAGGTCAATCCCCGGGTATCCAGATCCAGCGCGCTTGCCTCCAAAGCAACTGGTTATCCTATTGCCAAGATCGCTGCCAAGATTGCAGTGGGTTTGGCATTGGATGAAATCATCAATCCGGTAACCCAGAAGACGTGGTCTCACTTCGAACCCGCTCTGGATTATGTGGTCTGCAAGATTCCCCGTTGGCCCTTTGATAAATTTGAAGAAGGCGATA
>CALNCD010000196.1 GCA_937874965.1 uncultured Erysipelotrichaceae bacterium
CGCAAGAATAATGGCTGGGGCGGAGGTCTCGGCGGATTCGGAGGCGGAGGCGGGCATAAATGGTAATCCGGTTGATAATCCAACAATCAATTGAAGCGTGTTATCCGCAATAGTCCGCAAAGACAAGCCTCTCCGATTATGCTATAGTGTCTAAAAAGGATTGACCTATGACACCTTCAATATTTCGTGAGAAACTCGACCGTTTTTATGAACACAATGATTACAAAGGCGCCTATGCTTTTTTGACACAGGCACTGAAGCAGGCTGACCTTGATCAGGATATAGCACAGTATCTAATCATTGCCAACGACCTGCTGGGTTTTCTCCGTATGCGTCAGCAAAACGAGGAAGCAGCACACCTGGCCCAAACACTCCGGAAAAAACTGCCCTTGATTCAGGATCCGCTCTCGCGAGCCAACGCTGAACTCAACCTTGCTACCTTTTATACTGCACTTCAAGACATCAGCAATGCGTCCTATTTTTACGAGGAAGCCAAGCACAGTTATCAAGCCATGCAACCGCTGGATCGTAAAATCCAAGCCAGCTTCTACAATAACTACAGCAACTTTCTTGTCAACACGCAGCAATACCATCAGGCCCTAACTGCACAAGCCAAAGCAATTGAACTCATCACCGCTTCTGATGACGCATTCATCGAACTTGCGACATCTTACACCAATCTTGGCTTGATTCAAGATCGCCTTGGTCTTGACGGTTATGAAAGCTATCAGAATGCACATCAACTCTTTGATCAGAATGATCCGGAAGATCCTCACCGTCTTGGTCTTTACATTAATGAGGGAAATCGTGCGTTCGCCATTAAAGACTACCCAAGTGCACTGAATGCTTATCAAAAGGCCATGCGTCTGGCGAACCTTCTCAATTCACCCGAACAGATTGAAGCCGTTCAAAGTGATCTGGACTACATTCAAGATTGTGCGTACCAAGCCAATATTCATGGAATGCAGGTTGCCACCGATTTCTTCAATAATATCGGATACCCATCCTTCAAGGAACACTTCCCGGAACTGGTGAATGAAGTCAGTTTTGGTCTCATCGGACGCGGTTCTGAGTGTTCTGGCTACGATGATGATCTTTCCAGGGATCATGATTTCGGATGTGATTTCTGTATCTTTGTCGATGATGCGCTGAGTGATCATTTTGAGGCGATAGACAGATGGTATCAAACCCTCCCTGATTCATACCGCGGATTTGAGAAACAAGTTCAAGGCATCGAGAAACGTCGCGGAGCGATTCGCTCTTTGGACTTCTATCTGCAATATCTGCCCTGTATCCCCAGCCAAGACATCCACTGGCTTTCCTTGGATGAAACAGCATTGAATACCGTAACCAACGGCAGGCTTTTCAATCAATCCGAAACAGTATTTACGTCCATCCGCAGCCTCTTGCAGGATTATTATCCACGGGATATCTGGATTAAGAAAATTATCGGATGTGCCGCCCGGCTTACCCAATCCGGACAATACAATTATGCCCGGTTGATGAGACGCAAGGATAGTTTCGGTGCTTCGCTGGCCTTATCGGGATTTATCGAACAAGCGATTGCGATGCTTTATCTTCTGAACAGGCGCTACCGACCGTTCTATAAATGGATCTCTCGGGACATGAAGACACTGAGTGTTCTTCCCGATGTCGGAGAGATGATTCAGAAACTGATTCATCATCCTGATCCGGAAGTCTGGGATAATCCAGAACCCATTAATTACAATGACCCTAACATCATTCTGATTGAAACTATCTGCCAAGCCTTTGCAGATGAACTGGTTCGTCTAAATCTGTCAACTCACCATGATCCATTCCTTCAGACCCATTGCGCAGAATTATTAAATCAAATCGAAAGCGACCGTATTCGTGCACGGCATATCATGGAGGATTGAGATGACTGATGAAATCGTACAGCTTGAGTGGGAAAGCTTTCAGGACGTTCAAGCCATGGGCGAGCGTCCAAGCTGCCAGGATGATTATGAAACATTCAGGATCATGCGGAGTTCCCAGTTCAAGACCTGGCCGGATGCGCTAAGGCATTCATACCGCAATGATTTGCGTAATGCCCAAAGCACAGACCGTAATCTGATCTACGAAAAATATGCCTGGATGATGATTGAAACCGATCCGCTCTATGTGATGAGTATCCGCCATACACTTCCCTACCTGACACAATCAACCCTGAATACCGTTGAAACGATTGTGTCTCAAGAAGTTCTCTGGAAGAAAGCATTCAATGCTGCTTATCCGGCTTTGGGGTCACGATCTCGGGTGATTGAAAGCAGAGAAGACACTGCGGATGAAACCTCCTTTGAGACCTATCTACGGGGAGAACTGTACACTTACTCCCAGCAGACACTTGCTCTTTATCACGGTTTTGTTCAGGAGTGCCTGAAGAACGGTATAAATCTGATTGAGAATACAATGGCTGAAACTCTGCAGTATTATGGCTATAGGACATTGAAAGAAGCTGAGAAGGCAATTAATGGGCATGAATGAGTGTTTCTGGTAATAATCCGTTATACTAGAGTTGAGGTGATACAATGAACGATGAATTAAGAAAACGCATTGGCGATCTCGCCTATGAGGTTACCCAGAACAATGG
>CALNCD010000197.1 GCA_937874965.1 uncultured Erysipelotrichaceae bacterium
ACGTCATCATGGGCATGCGTGATAACAACCCCCTTCACTCTCTCTTTGTTTTGTATGAGATAACCGAAATCCGGAATAACGATTTCAATCCCCAACTGTTCATTCTCCGGATATTTCAATCCGCAATTAACAAGCACTATTTCCTGGTTCACTTCAAAGACAGTTAAATTCTTCCCGTCTTCGTCCAAACCACCTAATGCCATGATCTTTATCTGATCCATTTTACCTCCTATAAATTATTTGTAAAATAATAACCAACACCCGTAATTATACACAATTCTTGACCTAAAAGAAATTAAATCTCTTCACCTATAAGGAAAAAAGTCTTAGCTTCGGTAATTTTCACCTTAATGATCTCATTAACAGAGGCATTCTTCACTTTGAAATTAACCAATTTCTGAGTATCGGTGTAGCCGCTGTAAATGGATTCATTTTTTCGGGATGGACCATCGACAAGAACATCCACGATTTGATTCAGGTACTTTTCATTGTTTTCCAAAGCATACTTCTTCACCCGTTCATTCAGAATCTGCAGCCGATTCTTCTTCGTCTCCATAGAGACATTATCTACCATCTTGGCCGCTGGTGTACCCTCCCGAGGCGAATAGATAAACGTATAGATATTATCATAGTGGCAATAATCAACCAGATCCAATGTACGCTGGAACTGTTCATCACTCTCATTGGGAAAGCCGACGATAATATCGGAACTGAACGCACACCCTGGCATAACCTCTTTAAGCTTATCATAGATTTCCCTATAGGATTCAACCGTATAACGGCGTCCCATAATTTTCAGAATATCATTATCCCCTGACTGCACGGGAAGATGGATATAGGGCATGATGTTGTCATATGTAGCGATGACATTCACCATCTGATCACTGAAGTCCCACGGATGCGAAGTAGTAAAGCGGACCCTATCAATTCCGGTCTCAGCAACCGCTGCAAGCAATTGCGCAAAGTCATCGGTCATTTTGAGATCCTTACCGTAGGCATTTACATTCTGACCAAGCAAGGTTACTTCCTTGAAGCCTTCCTGCTGAAGTTGGCGGACCTCGTCAATAATATCACGTTTCAGACGAGAACGCTCTTTTCCGCGGGTGTAGGGAACAATACAATACGTGCAGAACTTATCACAGCCGTACATGATGTTCACCCAAGCCTTGGAAGTTCCGAAACGCTGAACCGGCAGATTCTCGATCACATCACCTTCTTGAGAATAAACCTCAACAGTGCGCTCTTTGGACAACGATGCTTGATACACCAGCTGCGGAAGATTATGGATATTATGGGTTCCGAAAATCAAATCCACATGAGGATGCTTGCGCAGAATACGATCAACCACACCTTCTTCCTGCATCATGCACCCGCAAACAGCCAGCAGCAAATCCGGCTTTCTGAGCTTCAGATGTTTAAGATTGCCGATTTCACCGAATACTTTATTTTCCGCATTTTCACGAATTGCGCAAGTATTGAGAATAATCAAATCCGCAGAGTCAATGTCCTCTGTCATGGAGTAGCCCATCTCATTAAGAATACCCGCAATGGTCTCACCATCACGAACATTGGCCTGACAGCCAAAAGTACGGATATAGAATAATCGATGATTCCCGAAATCTTTCATTTCGTCAGGAATTACAAAAAGATTGCGCTGAATCTCGCTTTGCTTGTGTGTACGATGCTGAGCCTCTCGCCGAGAAGGCAGTTTCCATTCTGAATTCATAAGGATCCTTTCATAAAAAAACCAAGCCAGGCTTGGTTATTCTTGTGTAATTGCTTCGACTGGACAAGTGGATAAGCAAGCCCCACAGTCTATGCACATACTCTGATCACATTCTGCTTTCCCATCAGCATCAAGTGAGAGTGCACTTACTGGGCAAACGCCTACGCAAGCTCCACATCCAATGCAAGTATCTTTAGCTACTACTACTGGCATGGTAGAAACCTCCTTTTATGAATTTATTATAGCACAGATTGGCTTAGAATCAATCACTTTCAAGGCAAATTCGGCGAATCGAAAGAGCCCGTTTCGTCGTGTCGTCGATCTCAATCACACAGCCGTTTAAGAAGGAAAAGCCATCGGCAACCGTATAATGTGTTTGCTCATGAAATAATGTTCTGTTGATGACTTCTTCCACATCACGGCCCAGAATGCTACGGTAAGCACCGCACATACCCACATCACTGATATAGGCACAACCGTCCACAACCTTCATGAGTGTGCGTCCCGATAATGGCACTGACACGATCTTTGAAAAGATAGAAGAAGGTCTGCTTTTCACTCGTTGTTTCGCCATGAAAGTCAACGATGTAGATATCAGCTTCCGTTTTTTGGAGCACATCATTCATGGCCTCATACCATGATCCACCGACATGATCCATAAAGACTTCTCCGTACAGATTCACGACGCAAACACGGCTATTATTCACAGGAACGATAGTAAATCCCTGTCCCCCTTTTAAGGGAAGCATATTAATCGGTCGAAGCAACGCATCGCAATCTGCCAAATACGGAATAATCTCGGATTTGGAAAACGCATGGTTTCCCAGCGTTACAACATCGATCCCAGCATGAACAAACTGCTTATAGATCTTCGAGGTAATGCCTTTACCATGCGCTGAATTCTCGCCATTGACAATTGTGAAGTCGATTGAATATGCCTGTTTCAAGTCATCGAGATGATTCAAAACGATCTTCCGACCAGATGCCCCGACAATATCTCCGATAAACAGAATATTCATTACTTTGCCAGCTCCTGAGCACGAAGTTCACGAATAACCGTGACTTTGATCTGCCCAGGATAGGTCAATTCATTTTCGATCTTCTCACGAATCTCACGGGCAATTCGCTTCGCCTTGAGATCGTCCACCTTGTCAGGAATGACCATTACGCGGATTTCACGGCCTGCCTGAATCGCATAGGTCTGCTCAACGCCATCAAAGCTGTTTGCAATACCTTCCAATTGTTCAAGACGCTGAATATAGTTTTCAAAGGATTCATGACGTGCACCAGGACGTGCTGCACTCAGTGTATCCGCAGCAGCCACAAGAATCGATATCATCGATGTGGCTTCAACATCACCATGATGGGAAGCAATAGCATTGATAACCACCGGATTTTCGTTATGCTTCTTTGCAATACGGACACCCAATTCAACATGACTGCCTTCCATCTCGAAATCAAGCGCTTTCCCGATATCATGAAGCAGTCCGGCCCGTTTTGCCAGCTTCTGATTCAAACCAAGCTCTGCAGCCATCATACCTGTCAGATACGCCACTTCCATGCTATGCTCCAAACCATTCTGCCCATAGCTGTAACGATACCGTAAACGGCCGACCAAATGAACAATCTCACGATCGATTTTACTGATTCCCAGCTTGAAAATCGCATCTTCTCCAAACTTCTGAATTGTTTTATCCAGATCTTTACGTGCCTTTTCAACCACATCTTCAATCCGACCAGGCTGAATACGACCATCTTTAATTAAGGTTTCCAAAGCTATCCGTGCCACTTCCCGACGAATTGGGTCGAAACACGAAATGGTAATGACCTCAGGTGTATCATCGATAATCAAATCCACACCCGTTGCCTGTTCAATCGCTCGGATATTACGGCCTTCACGACCGATAATCCTGCCCTTCATATCTTCACTAGGCAAAGCAACAACCGAAACGGTTCGCCCCACAGATTCCTCTTGGGAGTACCGCTGAATCGAATTCACGATAATGTTCTTCGCCACCTCATCCGCTTTGCTCTTCGCTTCATCTTCACGATCACGAATATAAGCTTCAACTTCGTTTTCCATTTTCTTTTCAACGACATCCATCAACTCTGCCTTTGCTTCATTGACTGATAACGACGAAACACGTTCCAACACAACAATTTGCTGATCAATTTTATCATTTAAATCAGCAGCCATCTTATCTAGCGATTGGTATTTCTCGGTTAATTTTGATTCTTTTTCTTCAAGAGACTTCTCTTTTGAAAGCAAGGATGTATCTCTAAGATTCAGATTATCATCCCGACGGTTCAACTTGTTTTCGTACTCAGTTAAAACAGCCCTGCTCTCCTTGATTTCCTTCTCCGCAGCAAGTTTCAATTCATAGACTTGAGTTTTCGCATCAATAGTCGCTTGACGAACAATGTTCTCACTCTTGAGATTTGCTTCATCTATGATCAACTTTGCATTTTGTTTATTTCGATTTAACCCGAGCTTTGACAAAAGAATCATCACAGCGATTCCTAGAACAAAGCAAATAATTCCCGCTAAGATGGTAACTACTAAATTCATATCCATAGTCCACCTCATTCTTAATTACTTTTGTAATTAGTCTAATTTTAACCTATTTTATGCGTTTTCACAAGAAAGATTTTTTTGTGCGCATTTTCACAAGACTACATAGAAAAAGCGCCTAGGCGCTTAAGACTTCTTGCTTGTCTGGATACATCTTCCCTTTAATCTTTTCAGCAATTTCAGCCGTCAATGAAGGATTGCCCTTCAGGAAGGCCCGAACGGCTTCACGACCCTGACCAATTTTTTCCCCGTTATAGGAGAACCATGCTCCGGCTTTATCAATAATTTCATACTGTACACCTAAATCAATGACTTCTCCAAGATAACTGATACCCTCACCATAGAGAATTTCCAGCTGAGCCGTTCTGAACGGCGGAGCAACTTTGTTCTTGACAACCTTTACATTCACTTTATTACCGACAATATCTGTGCCATTCTTAATGGCTTCACTCTTACGGATATCCAAACGCACCGAAGCATAGAACTTCAACGCACGTCCGCCTGGCGTTGTTTCCGGATTGCCAAACATTATTCCGACTTTCTCACGAAGCTGATTAATAAAGATGACTGTTGTTTCACTCTTATTCATAATTCCTGAAAGCTTACGCATCGCCTTGGACATCATCCGAGCTTGCAAGCCTACATGAGCATCCCCCATCTCACCTTGCAACTCGCTCTGCGGAACTAAAGCTGCAACAGAGTCCACAACGATAAGATCAAACGCAGCACTCTTAACAAGAACTTCCACGATATCCAGTGCCTGCTCACCGCTATCAGGCTGAGACAGAATCAAATCATCAATGTTAACCCCAAGATTTCGGGCATACATCGGATCAATGGCATTTTCTGCATCGATAAACGCGGCCTTTCCTCCGGCTTTTTGGACTTCAGCAATGGCGTGCAGCGTCAATGTCGTCTTGCCGCTTGATTCAGGCCCATAAATTTCAATGATTCGTCCTTTCGGATAGCCGCCGATGCCTAATGATGCATCTAACGTCAAAGATCCGGTGCTGATGGCATCCACATCCACATTTGCACGATCACCCAAGCGCATAATCGAACCTTTACCGAACTGCTTCTCAATCTGTTTCAATGCATCTTCAAGTAATTGGTCTTTCTTTTCTACTGCCATATAGCCTCCTCAACTCAGTATATACAACTGAACACTATTATCCTATTAATTCTAACATAAAACGGCTTGCATCCTGAACAACAGCCTGCCGCAATTCATTTCGGGTCATCTCTGAATAATTCATTTCATGAATCGCTTGGCGCTCATTGACACGGACACCGATATATACCCGACCGACGGGCTGGTCATCACTTCCGGTCGGACCGGCATTTCCACTTAAGGCAATGCAGCAATCACTGGCAAACTTGCATTGCGTCAAAATCAGCATTTCTTCAACACATTCCCTTGAAATTGACGTAAACTGATCCAAAGTCCGCTGAGAAACTCCGACAACCGTATGCTTCATCTCATCCGAATACGCAACAATACCGCCACGAATAACCTCTGAAGCACCAGGGAAATCAATCAGAGAAGCGACCATCATTCCTCCCGTTAAGGATTCACAGCAAGCTATTGACAACTGTTTTTCAAACAAGCATTTAAAGAGAAGTTCAACCATTTTATTGTTTCAAGACAATATCAGCTGTCTGCATCAGATAAGAAGCACCGCTTACGATTGACATCAACGTTGCAAACCAAATCATCAACGTTGAAAACGGAATGTTATAAAGCTCAAACGGGAAATTGCCAAGAAGAACGACAATGATCGCAACCATCTGGGAAACAGTCTTTACCTTGCCCAGATAACCGGCTGCCACGACGATGCCCTGGGTTGCGGTAAGCATACGGATTCCATCGACAATCGTATCCCGCCAAATCATCAAAATAACACAGACAATTGGGATAATGTGATCATATGCAAATAACAATAACAAGGAATTCACCAGTAATTTATCAGCAATCGGATCAAGAAACTTTCCGAAATTGGTCACCCAATTATGTTTGCGGGCAATATGACCATCCAG
>CALNCD010000198.1 GCA_937874965.1 uncultured Erysipelotrichaceae bacterium
TAGGATTTCTCCATTATTCGGGTCAATTCAATATCATGGGTTGCGACCATGACAAAGCAATTCAAAGAATTCAAGGCATTCAGAATGGCTGCTGAGGCACTGATTCGTTCAATGGTATTGGTTCCCTTGAGGATTTCATCAATGAAAAAACTGCAATGACCCATCGTCCTTGCTGCTTTCAGCAGGCGCAGGATGGATTTGATTTCAGCAACGTAATAGCTGTCTCCTTTTTCAAGGGCATCTTTTACAGCCATTGAGGTATAGACGGCTGTCGGATGTAGGTGCATCGACTGGGAACTGCAGACAAATAGGGTTTGGGCGAGAACCAGATTAAGAGCCAGTGCTTTCACAAACGTGGATTTGCCAGATGCATTGGAACCGCTGATCAGAACATTCGATGATACTGAAAAGGAATTTCTGACGCCGTCAAGCAGCAAGGGATGGACCATGCCCTCTATGGTTATGGTTTCATCATTGCCGATGATCGGGATGGAGATCTGATCAGATTGCTGCGCGAATGAGTAGGTGGCCAGGGCGACTTCAAGGGATCCTATCAGATGATAAAGTTCCAAGGCAGCAGACGTATCTTGATTGAAGCGCTTGACCAGTGAATGCATGAGCAGGAAATCAACCATGGTGACTGATTTGAAAATCTGAGCCAGGAAATCCAGGCTATGGGATAGGCGGGGATAGAAATACCGCCAGCGGTAAACGTTACGATACGCTGAAACTGTCTGATCGTGTTTGGCTACAATCAGAAGATCTATGAAATAGGAAATCGCATTGATTTCGTTCTCGTAGCGAAATGAATACAGAGCATACTTGCTGATGGATCCGGTAATCAACAGGAGGTATAGAGGCAGTAATGTGGCGGCATTCATGCCGATGAGTGTCATGATTACGGTTACAGTGATAAGGCCCAGCAAACCAAGCGGAAAGAGGATCAGGGTTTTCCAGTTGGTTTCTTTGGAGAGATAAGGCTTATGCAACATGAAGGAAAGATGATTGGCATTTATCTTCTTAAGGTAACTCAGGCTTTTGAGGACATTTTGCTTGAAGTCAGGATCATGCTGAAAACGGTGCTGATAGCGTGAATGAAGGTCTTGGTTCTTTTGGACATCCTGGGGTTTGTGAAGCCGGGTATACAGGGCTTCATCCCCGATGCTTGAAAAGGTATGGTTCAGCGTATAGAACAACTGGTTCATCTCTAAATCAGACCAGGTTTGCTGATCCAGGTCCTGATCATCGGCCTCGAAACAGTAAGCAGCATGGATGTTTTCCATTACTTCGTCGGTGTAGTTTCTGACATCAATAGTCTGTCCTTCCATCACTTCCCAGTCCAGGATTCTCTGATGCCGGCCTATTGCTCTGGAAATGCTGCCGAAGATAAGCAAGACAAGGATGACGACACTGGCGATGCCAGCAATGAGCAGTGCTATTTCTTTCATATCGGATTGCCCCCCTCATTCGATTCTATCACAGTTCTGTATCCAAGTTGAATATGATAGAATAGTTTAAAAGGAGAAATTGGGTATGGAGGTATTGATTATCGAAGACGATCAGGACATCAATGATTTGCTTCGGGATGTCTTGAATCGTCAGTTCAGTGTTCATCAGGCAGTGAATGGTGCCGCTGGATTGAAGCTTTTAAAGCAACAGCAGATTGATGTCGTGCTGCTTGATTTGATGTTGCCTGATATCAGCGGGGAGAATCTGATCGGTTTAATCAAGGAACAATCATCGGCGAAGATTATTGTTTTGACTGCAAAGGCTGATGTGGATGTTCTGGTGGAAGTGCTTCGTCTTGGTGCGGATGATTACATTGCGAAACCTTTTGATACCAAAGAAGTCGTTGCCCGCATTCTGAAGCAATGTGCGGTTCCTTCATCAGTGGATATACTGATGTACCGTGGTTTTACACTGGATGTACGGGCTCATCAGCTGACATATAATGACCAGGTGATTGATCTGCGTGCGAAAGAGTTTGAACTGTTGCAGTGTTTCTTTGCAGAGCCCTCACGGATCTTTACGAAATCCTATCTTTACGAAAGTGTCTGGCATGAAACCTATTATGGAGATGACAATACGATCAGCGTTCATTTGTCCCGCTTGCGTCATAAGCTATCATCGTACGATGCTGATCTGATTGAAACTGTCTGGGGAATTGGCTTCAAACTGAAGAGTTAAGACTTATTTAAGAAGTCGTTAAGGAATTAGAAAGAGTTATCACCTATACTGCAGAGGAGAGGTGAAATAATGAAAGAATTAATACACAGTGAGCATCTGACAAAGATGTATGGTAATCAGAAAGCCGTGGATGATGTAACCTTCACCCTGGAAAAAGGGGATATCTATGGTTTAGTCGGAAAAAACGGCGCTGGGAAGTCGACGTTTTTCAAAAGTATTATGGGATTAACCAATTTCGAGGGGACATTGACAATTATGGGCGCCAGTGAAGGACACGATCTGGTGAATGCCCGTAAGAATATCGGTTTCATGATGAGCTCGAATTTCTTCCCGTATCTCAATGGGCACGACAATATTGAATATTTCCGGAAGATTAAGGGCGTAATTGACAAGAAGGAAACCGATCGGGTGCTGAAGGCAGTTGATTTATTCGGAGTCAAGAAACCGTATAAAGCTTACTCAATGGGGATGAAGCAACGGCTTGGTTTAGCCAATGCGCTGCTGGGGAGTCCGGATATTATCATTCTGGATGAACCGACCAATGGATTAGATCCTCAGGGTATCGCTGATTTTCGAACGATGGTTCTGGAACTGAATCATAAGCATGGTATTACCTTCGTGATTTCTTCTCATATCCTTGCGGAATTGGCATTGATGGGGACACGGTTCGGTATTATCAATCAAGGGCAGCTGATCAAGGAAATTGATCGTGAACAGCTGCGGCGTGAAACGCAGAGCGGATTATTGATCCAGGTAGATGATACACCAAAGGCTACGGTCGTTCTGGAAGAACTCTGCCACGTGAGCGACTATCAGGTTCAAGAGGATCAGCAGATTCTGATTCCGGCGGATACTGATCCTGCGATGGTAGCCAAGGCGTTAGTCAGCAACGGAATTGCTCTGCGGAAATTGGTCAATATTGAAAGTACATTGGAAGATTACTTCCTGAAGCTTACAGGAGGAACAGCACATGCTTAATTATGTTTCAGGTGAACTTTACCGGGTTTTTCACAAAAAGAGTCTATACATCTATTATGGGATTCTGTTCGTTTTATTTGCGGCAATGCTGTTTCTGTTAAGCAATTACAATACTTGGTCCCTGAAGGGCTTGGTTGACATCGCTGCTGTCGTTGTGGCGAATATGCTTATTTTCTTTGTCGGGGTTCAGGCATTCCTGAGTATCTATGTCGATGATTTGTCGGGATCAACGTTGTCAAACATTGTTTCGTCGGGAACTTCCAGGTTTGTCCTGATCCTTTCGAAACTGGTGATCAGCTTTATCTATACCGCGGTTGTCATGGTTGCCTGCGGACTCTATTTCCTGCTGATCGGCTTAATTGTCAATCGGGGATTCAGTGCCGATTTCCTGGAAACCGTTAAGCCGCTGCTGAATCTTGGACTGCTGAGCTATCTCTATATCGTCTCCTTCATGTCGGTGTCTTCGATTGTTGTCTATGCGATCCAGAAGGCGGCCTTGGCGACCACGACCTTTATTATCCTGGCTTCCGGGCTCATCAGCAGTATCTTTCTGATGTTGGCGTCTTTATCGCCGATTCTTGATTTTATGCAGAAGCATCTCTTGAGTACCCAGATACAGACAGCGTTTTCCCAAATGATGACGCAGGCGACCTGGAATTGGAGTGCACTGGGTTGGGTTGGCGGCTATCTGGTACTCAGCTGTGCAATTGCTTTGGTTATCTTTCAGAAAAAGGAAATCAGTAATACCTAGTTTTCCGGAGGGTGCGTATGATCTTCCTTGTAATTGGGCTTGTTCTTGTAATCCTGGTGCTGCTTGGCATTATTATGCATGACCGTAAGCAACGCCGGGGTATCGAGAAGCAACTTGCTTTTGTCCGAGAGCAGTTTTCGTTGGCGCCCATCAAAAGCGTCGGCGGGGATAAGCGCTATCGGGAGTTGATTCAGAAAATCAATCAGCTCCTTTTTGACTATCGAGACATGCAGCAGAAATACCAGAACGCTGATCAGCATAATCGGATGATGATTGCTTCGATCGCCCATGATTTCAGAACACCTCTGACCTCCATCTCCGGTTATGTGCAGCTCCTAAAGGAGGAACCTGAGGGTGAAGATGCCGAGAAGTATTACCAGGTTATCCTGCAGCGAATCCATTCCTTATCGTTGCTGATTGAAGATTTCTATGCGATTTCCATCCTGCAATCCAACGAGTATCCGGTGCGGTTGCAGCCGGTTCAGCCGCTTTTGATCCTGCAGGAAGAGCTGGCTCTCTATTATGCGGAGTTGCAGGCACACTTTGCGAATTTATCCATCGGAATCGAAGAGAACCGGGTTGAGTGCCGCAGTGACCCGATGATTCTGAAACGGATTATTCAGAACCTGATTAAGAATGCTCTGATCCATGGGACTCAGATGTTCTCAGTTCAGGCTGCTCTGGTGGATCAGGGAATCCAGGTTATCATCCGAAACGGAATTGATCCTCTGAAACCGTTTGATATTACCCGCATTTTTGATCGCATGTACATCGGGGATCAAAGTCGTCATCAACGATCCACGGGGCTAGGTTTGGCCATTGTCCGCGAGCTTTGCCGTTTGCTGAGAATTTCGATTCAGGCAGAAATTGTAGAAGAACAGCTCAGCCTTTGCTTGGTAATTCCAGAAAATGAAGCGAAAGTCACCTAAAAGTGGTTGCTTTCGCTTTTTAAGTGTTTCTCTGATGTTTTAATGGGCATATGTTTTGAATTAGCGTACGCTAACACTTATGCTTAACTTGTTAATAAAGGGAGTGTGACCACTATGCGTTATCTCAAGAATCCGTCGACTGATCCGTTTTTCAATCTCGCATTGGATGAATATGCCATGAAGCATATTGATGAACCAGAGGATTTCTTTTTCCTTTGGCAGAATGAGCCGTCTGTCATCATCGGGAAAAATCAGAATACACTGGAAGAGATTAATCAACCGTTTATTGATGAGAGAGGAATTCATGTTGCCCGTCGTGTTTCGGGGGGCGGTGCAGTCTACCATGATCTTGGAAACCTGAATTTTACGTTTATTATCGGCGTCGATGATTTGGCCAAGGTGAATTTCAAGAAATATGTTCAGCCGATTATTGCTGCCTTGAAAACAATCGGAATTGAAGCAGAGTCTTCCGGCCGTAACGATATTCTGGTCAATGGACTCAAAATATCGGGGAATGCACAGCGGGTTGCGAACGGGAAGCTGATGCATCATGGCACGTTGCTGTTTGATGAAAATCTGGAAGATCTTGTCAACGCCTTGAATGTCAGTCCGGATAAGATTGTCAGCAAAGGAGTCAAATCAGTGCGTTCGCGGGTAACGACGATCCGTGAGCATCTGCCGCAGGATATGGATATCCAGCGGTTCTGGGACGCGTTGCAGTACTATCTCTCAAATGAGAACAAAGACACTGAGATTGTTCTTAGTCCCTCGCAGCTGGAAGCGGTGGCTCATGAGGCTGATGCTAAATTCAGAACCTGGGATTGGGTGTACGGAACGTCACCGGCATTCAATTTCCACAATGCCCACCGTTTTAACGGGGGAAAGGTTGAGGTTTATGTCGATGTCAATAATGGAATCATTAAGTCGATCCGTTTTATTGGCGATTATCTGGGTTTACATGATGTGGCCTTGATCGAAGAGGCGCTTAAGGGGACCCGTTTCGGGAAGTCAGAGGTCAGTGATCAGTTAAGCCAGTACCAGCTCTCAGAGTACTTCGGGTTAGTGACCCGGGATGATTTGTTGCAGCTCTTGTTTGGTTAATTACGTACTTTATTAAGAAGAAGGAGATTTTATGGCAAAAAAAGTTAATACAGCACTTTCGTTTGAAACACAGATTCAAAATATCGATCAGTTGTTTCAGCCGATTCAGATTCTGAATGAAGCGGGTGAAATCGTCAACGATGCTTTGGATCCAAAGCTCAGTGATGATGAATTGGTCACATTGTTTAAGCAGATGCTATGGTCAAGGGCGCTTAATGATCGCAGTGCAACATTAGCCCGTCAAGGGCGGCTCGGGTTCTTCGCACCGACTGCTGGTCAAGAAGCCAGCCAGGTCGCGAGCCATTATGCGTTTGATACGAATGATGTCTTGTTCCCGGGGTATCGCGATATTCCTCAGCTTGTCTTGCATGGTCTTGATCTGTACAAAGCGTTTTTATGGAGCCGCGGACATGTGGAAGGAAACCACTATGACGCGTCTTTGAAGGCGATGCCTCCGCAGATTATCATCGGGGCCCAGATTGTTCAGGCAGCCGGTGTTGCATTGGGACTGAAGAAACGGGAAAAGAAGCAAGTTGCCTTTACTTACACGGGTGATGGCGGTTCATCACAGGGGGACTTCTATGAAGGTGTTAACTTTGCGGGAAGCTTCAAGGCGCCAGCTGTGTTCTATATCCAAAACAACGGCTATGCGATTTCAACGCCTCGTAAAGTGCAGACGGCTGCATTGACGCTTGGTCAGAAGGCTGTAGCGGCGGGTGTTCCTGGATTTGTTGTTGATGGTATGGATGCCTTGGCCGTCTATACGGTCAGCAAGGCAGCCCGTGAGTATGCGCTTGCTGGCAACGGTCCGGTCGTTATTGAGACCTTGACGTCCCGTTTTGGCCCGCATTCGCTCTCCGGAGATGATCCGAAGCGTTACCGTGATCAGGCCAGCTTTGATGAATGGGACAAGAAAGATCCTTTGATTCGGATGCGTCATTATCTGACGGCAAAAGGGATCTGGAATGAAGCGGATGAAGTTGCATATATCGAACAGGTTGATCAGGAAATCAAGGAAGCAGTTGCGAAAGCAGATGCAACACCACGTCAGAAAGTATCCGACTTCTTGAAGAGTATGTTTGAAGAACCGACCGCCCCTTTAAAAGAGCAGATTGCTTATTTCGAAACTAAGGAGGCAAAATAATGGCACAGAAAACAATGATTCAGGCGATTACCGAAGCCATGGATATCGCCTTGGAACGTGATGAGAATACGTTGATATTTGGTGAAGATGTCGGAAAGAACGGCGGTGTCTTCAGAGCGACAGAAGGGTTGCAGGCGAAGTATAGTGAAGAACGTGTCTTTGATACGCCGTTGGCTGAATCAGCCATTGGCGGTCTGGCAATCGGTTTGGCTCTCCAGGACTATCGGCCGATTATGGAAATTCAGTTTTTCGGATTCGTCTTTGAAGTGATGGACTCCATCAGCGGGCAGATGAGCCGGACCCGCTATCGGATGGGGAATACCCGTCATCTGCCGATTACGGTTCGCGCTCCATTTGGCGGCGGCGTGCATACTCCGGAAATGCATTCCGATAATCTTGAGGGCTTGATGGCCCAGACACCGGGATTGAAAGTGGTCATTCCCAGCAATCCTTATGATGCGAAGGGACTGTTGTTGGCTTCGATTGAAGCAAATGATCCGGTGGTCTTCTTGGAGCATATGAAACTCTATCGTTCCTTCAAGGAAGAAGTTCCGGAAGGCTATTACACGGTTGAACTCGGTAAGGCAAATGTCGTGGAAGCGGGAACAGATGTCACCATCGTCACCTATGGAGCGATGGTCCGTGAGGCTTTGAAGGCCCGGGAAGAATTGCAGAAAGAGAATATCTCTGTTGAGATTATTGATTTGCGGACGATTTCGCCGGTTGATATCGCAACAATCGTGACGTCAGTCACGAAGACCGGACGCTTGGTGGTCGTTCAGGAAGCCCAGCGTCAAGCCGGGGTTGCGGCGACGATTATGGCGGATGTCAGTGAACGAGCCATCTTATCACTGAAGGCGCCGATTGGTCGTGTCAGTGCACCGGACACTGTCTTCCCATTCGGCATGGCAGAGCACGATTGGCTGCCGAATCAAGACGATATCATCGCAAAGGTCAAAGAAGTGTATG
>CALNCD010000199.1 GCA_937874965.1 uncultured Erysipelotrichaceae bacterium
TATATATTAAAACCTAGCATCGCTATATGCGATGGATAGAATCCGCATCTTCTTACATTTTTTCTAAAACTTTTATTCAGAGTATAGTGATATGTCTTGACTGTCGGGGTGGTCTATGGGATTCTTTAGGAAAGTGAGGACTTTATTATGACAATGACCATCCGTGAATACATTGAGGGCAGTCCTGAACCTGTTCAGGCACGGCTTTATGAAATCTATGCATTGATTAAGCAGGCTCTTCCTGATGCTCAGGAAAAAATCAGCTGGGGAATGCCGACGTTCTACATGAAGAGGAACCTGATTCATTTCGCACCAGCCAAGCATCATATCGGTCTGTATCCAGGACCTGCCGTGATTGAAATGTTGGGTTCGGAATTAGCCGGTGTCAAGCATTCTAAAGGGGCAATTCAGCTTGCGCTTAATAAACCATTGAATCATGATTTGATTCAGAAGATTCTGGATACAGTGATTGCTTTGGCTGAATAAAAATAATCTGTCAAGAATAACCAATTTTTAAAGAATTTCAAATTTTAAAGTCGTAATTTCTAAAATAAATGATGAATTATCGGTTTAGTCAAAAAATATCCGTGAATTCATCATTTATTATTTGACATCAATGCCTTTAAATGATAATGTTTTTAGAATAAAGCGAATGCTTTGAGGAGATGAATTATGAAGAAACTGAGTCGAGTAGCACTCATTCTGCTGATTGCGATGGTCTTTACAGCGTGCAGTGCATCATCTAAAAAATATGTGATTGTATCCGATACGACATATCCTCCGTTTGAGTGGACTGATGAAAAAGGGAATTTCGTCGGGATTGATGTCGATATCATGAAGGCTATTGCGGAAGACCAAGGCTTTGATGTGGAAATCAAGGGTGTAGGATTCACTGCTGCTCTGGGTGAAGTTGAATCGGGACAGGCAGATGGTGTTATTGCGGGCATGACCATCACTGATGAGCGTAAATTGAAGTATGATTTCTCAGAGCCGTATTATGAGGTTTCTGTGACGATGGCTGTTACCAAAGATTCTTCGATTACAGATTATGAAGGGTTGCGCGGGAAGAATGTCGCGCTGAAGACTTCGACGAATGGTGCGACTTTTGCAGAGTCCATCAAGGATAAATATGGATTTACGGTCAGTTATTTCACGGATTCACCAACGATGTATCAGGACGTTGTTTCCGGCAATTCAGTAGCTTGTTTTGAAGATCGTCCTGTTATGGAATATTCCGTTGCGAATGGTGTTAACCTGAAGGTGACCAGTGCTAATGAAATTCCAAGCAATTATGGTTTCGGTGTCTTAAAGGGTGAAAATGCTGATCTGCTCAAGAAATTCAATGCAGGCTTAGCAAATATCAAGGCAAACGGCAAGTATCAGGAAATTGTTGATAAGTACACGAAATAGAAACCGAGGTTAACCGTCAATGATTATCGATTTACTTGTTTCAAATTATCGGATTTTATTGAGAGCGTTCGGGAATACGTTGACAATTGCGTTGATTTCCTTGGTTTTCGCTACGTTGATCGGACTGATCAGTTCCTTGATGAATTTATCGCGTTCACGTATTCTTCGGGCGGTTTCCCGCTTTTATGTTGCTTTAATCCGGGGTGTGCCGATGATTGTCTTAGCGTTCATGGTGTATTTCGGATTACCGTATCTCTTGAAGAAAATGGGAGTCAGCGGTTTCCGTATTCCTGTCTATACCGCATCATTGATCACCATGAGCTTGAATGCTGGTGCCTATATGTCGGAAATCATCCGAGGGGGCATTCAAGCGGTGGATCCTGGACAAAGTGAAGCGGCCCGCTCTCTGGGACTGCCTTATAATAAGACAATGCGCTTGATTATTGTTCCTCAAGCCATTAAGACCATGGTTCCTGCAATCATTAATCAATTCATCATTTCGTTCAAAGATACATCGTTGCTTTCAGTGATTGGATTTGCGGAGTTGACGAATCAGACTCAGGTCATCATCGGACGGACCAATGCGATTTTTGAAATGTGGGCAATTGCCGGTGTTCTCTACTTTGTCTCGTGTACATTATTGGGACAGCTTGGCAAGGTTGTAGAAAGGAAACTGGCAAATGGAAACTAAAATTAAGTTGGAGAACATTACCAAGTCATTCGGAAAACTTGACGTGCTGAAGGGAATATCGCTCTCGTTGAAACCTCAAGAAGTTGTCTGTATCATCGGGCCGTCAGGAAGCGGTAAAAGCACCTTGTTGCGATGCATGAATCGATTGGAAGAGGTGAACAGCGGTTCAATTCTGATTGATGGTGTTGATATTACCGATCCGTCTGTTGATATTAATCACATCCGTGAAAACATCGGGATGGTTTTCCAGCATTTCAATCTGTTTCCGCATCTCAGCGTTCTGGAAAATGTCATGCTTGCACCTGTTGAGCTGGGCAAGATGAGTAAGGAAGAGGCGAAAGCCAATGCCTTAACGCTGCTTGAACAGGTTGGGATTCATGAAAAAGCTGATGTCTATCCTGTGAAGTTGTCAGGAGGACAGAAGCAACGGGTTGCGATTGCTCGGGCGTTGGCCATGAATCCTGATATCATGCTGTTTGATGAACCGACCAGTGCCTTGGATCCTGAAATGGTCAAAGGGGTGCTCAATGTCATGAAGGATTTGACCAAACGGGGGATGACCATGGTTGTGGTAACCCACGAAATCGGTTTTGCCCGTGAAGTTGCCGACCGGATTATCTTTATGGATCAAGGAAAAATTGTTGAGGAAGGAAAACCGCTCGAACTTCTCAACCATCCTCAAGAAGAGCGTACGATTGCATTCCTGAATGAAATTCTATAAACAGCTTCGGCTGTTTTTCTGTGCTGTTGTATGTGGGTTGAAATCGGATTATAATAGTACCATTAGTGAGGTAGTTCATGAAACGAATCGGTTTGGTAGTATTAAGCTTGCTCATTTTAGCAGGTTGCAGTTCAAAAAAAGCAGAAGTCTATGTGAATTCGACGTATCCTGTAAAGGAACAGGCTGTCCTTAGCGATATGAAAGGCTATACCTTGGATGACCCATCGGCCTTTCATATCGCTAAGGACAGCCTGTTCCTTTACAGGATAC
>CALNCD010000200.1 GCA_937874965.1 uncultured Erysipelotrichaceae bacterium
AACAGCACTATTGATTTCCCTCTCTTTGGTCGCTTGTTCAAGCACGAAGAAGGTGGATACCAATCAGCTGTTCAAAGATGCATACACCAAGACGCATGCATTAAGTGCTGCAAATCTTAAATCAACGACGGCAGTCGATTCCACAGACTCTGACGGTGAGAATACAGCAATCGAGTATACCATTACGATGGCAGCGAATGGTTTGGACAGTACAGCTTCTGATTATGAGGCAAATATGGTCATTTCTGCGACGATGTCCGGGAAAACCCAGGAGCTTTCCCTCTACGTCAAAGATGGCTATGGTTATATGAGTGCTAATGGTTCCAAGGCGAAGATGAGTGTGAAGTCGGCCTTGGGGACAGTCAGCGGAGCACCGACAGATTCATCGACAGCCGATGAAATCGTGGAGACATTGGATGTTACCAAGGCAACAGTTGAAGAAAAGGACGGGGCATATACCTATACGTTTGAATACAAGACATTGAGCGATATCACGGCATTCCTGAAAAAGGTGACATCCATGAAGTCTTTGGCATCAAGTATGAATGGTATCGATGAAGCTTCGATGATTATCAAGGTAACGGTCAAAGATGAATACATCACGACTACCGATCTGCAGATTGATGCGACAGGTGAAAATGATGGTGAAGTTGCGACAATCAAGGTTAAAGTTGAAAACATTGATCCAGGAAAAGCAGTTACGATTACAGCCCCTAGCGATTTGAGTTCATATTCTCAAACCAGCTATTAGGACCTGAGAACAGCCTTCGGGCTGTTTTTGGCTTTATTTAACCTTGCATATTTTGTATAATAAGTTCAAATAGAGGAGATTTACATGAAAATCAGAACAATTCTAGCGGCGTTGATTGTTGTCGTATTAACCCTTTCGGCGTGTTCAGGGATCAAGAAGAACAATGATGATCCGGCACAGCTGTTTAAGGATGCTGTAGCAAACAGTGAAGTATTGGAGAGCAAGAACCTTGAGATGACGGTTAAGGTCGAGGGTGGTTCGTCAGAAATGAGCATGACGAGCGATATGAAAATCAATCTCAAGATTGCGATTGAAAACAAGGATCTGTCCACGTTGTCTTTATTGGCAAATGCGACGGTTAAGATTTCGGGATTAGGCGTTGATGTTGGAGTTTACGTCAAAGATGGCATGATGTATACCAATGTGCTGGGCATGAAGACCAAAACAAAGATTGACCAGACCTCGCAGGATAATCCTTTCGCCCAGTTCAACGGACTGACCGGATCAGTTTTCAACGGATTTGATGTGTCAAAGGCAGCGATCGAAAAGCAGGGCAAAGCAACGGTTTACACATTCACATTTTCGACGCTTGAAGAAGTAAAGCAGTTCTATGATAATTTAGGCTTGTTATCAACCTTGACCAATAGCTCGGATAGTACGTTTGATTCGCTTCAGGATGCTTCAGCAAGTGTTGTTGTCAGTGTAGAGAATTCATATCTCACTTCGATTACGGTAACGATGAATTCCCTGGTGAAAGGAGAGAGTGTTCCTGTTGTCACGGCATTGGGAATCAATGTAATCGATCCCGGCAAGAGCGTGACAATCAGTGCTCCTACCGATCTTGATTCCTATACGGAGTCGAATCCTCAGGATTAGAGGCTTTAATTTTAAACCTGAATGTATTTCAATTGAGTTGATGGACATGACTTGATAGAATTGAGAAAAAGGAGCCATTATGAGTACAAATCAAATCAGCACTGGATTAAAGGACCGCTTTGAAAACAATATGCACCGTCATCAAGGATTGAATTGGAAAGATGTTGAAGCGCGTCTTCTGGCGAATCAAGCTGTCTTGGAGACTGTTTCCAGGATGGAACAAAGCGGTGGTGAACCGGATTGCATCGATCTGGAAACCATCGGTCTTTGCTACATTGACTTCAGCAAAGAGACCCCGATCGGGCGTCGCAATGTCTGTTATGACAGAAAGGCATTGGATGGCCGTAAAGCAAATAAGCCCGGCAATGATGCGTTGAGCCAGGCAGCGGAAATCGGCATCACGCTGCTGGATGAAAACCAGTATCGCTTCTTGCAGAAGATTGAAGCATTTGACTTGAAGAGCTCCAGTTGGGTGTTTACTCCGGAAGCCGTCCGCAGCAAAGGAGGAGCTTTGTTCTGTGATCGCCGTTATGATCATGTGTTCACCTATCATAACGGGGCAGATTCCTATTATGGTGTCCGTGGTTTCAGAGGATATATCGTACTATAAACAGAACCCCGATGTCTGGATAGGGCATCGGGGTTTTCTTATGGTTTGATTTTCAGTGTCTCGAGATAGCGCTTCTGAACCTCTTTCGAGAGATCCATGATGGTCTGCATGAAAGTTCTGGTCAGGACGGTATAGTTCTTGTCGTTTAGCAATGCAACCCTGTTTTCAAGGACCTGCTGTTCTCTTTCGGGGTTGAAAATAGCCATGTCATGGTGGAATTTATAGTCGGCCACATCTTTTGAAACCATCATATGGGCTTCGAAGAGTGCGATAATCTGCTGGTCGATGGCATCGATCTCGCTGCGGCATTCTTCTAGTGTTTTAGGCATTGGGTTCTCCTTTTTTTCTTGAGTATAGCACAGGATCCGTCCGAAAACCAGAAGGTCATCTCATGCAGTAAGCGGTTACTTGCATTTGATTTGTAAAGGGGACGTGAACCTTGTGTGATTTAATTAACATAAAGGATTTTCTTGATTGTTTCCCGAGTGTGTTTTTGGTATAATGATTGTGCTGAATAGGAGGCATTTATGGCAAAAAAAGTCGTTACTGATTTAGATGTATCGTCAAAAAGAGTAATTGTTCGTGTCGACTTCAATACACCATTGAAGGATGGCAAAGTCTCAGATGATAACCGTATTGTCCAGGCTTTACCGACCATCAATTATCTTCTTGAGAAGAAGGCAAAAGTTATCCTGCTTTCTCATCTGGGTAAGATTAATCACAAGGATCCAGAAAAGACCGCTGCTGACATGAAGAAAAATGATATGGCAATCGTTGCTGATCGTTTGAAGGAATTGGTCAGTGCACCGGTTCATTATGTTGGTGTAACCCGTGGTCCAGCACTGGAGAATGCTGTATCCGCACTTCAGGATGGAGAAATCGTCTTGATGCAGAATACACGCTATGAGCCTGGAGAAACCAAGAATGATCCTGAATTGGGTGCTTATTGGGCGAGCCTGGGTGACTTGTTTGTCTGTGATGCGTTCGGCTCTGTTCACAGGGCTCATGCATCGACTGTCGGCATTCCGACTCATCTGCATTCTGCATTAGGCTTCCTGGTCGAAAAAGAGGTCGAGAATCTGAGTCAGGCTGTTCATAATCCCAAGAAGCCGGTAGTGGCTATTCTTGGCGGTGCGAAGGTATCAGATAAGATCGGCGTTATTGAAAATCTGCTGAATATCGCGGATAAGATTATTATCGGCGGCGGTATGGCCTTTACGTTCTTTAAGGCTGAAGGCAAGGAAATCGGTACTTCGCTGGTCGAGAGCGATAAGATTGACTTGGCTAAGTCGTTGCTGGAAAAGGGCAAAGGCAAGCTGGTTCTGCCGGTGGATGTCATCTGTGCTCCTGAATTTGCGGCTGATGCTGTGGCAACCACAGTCTCTGTTGACGCTATTCCAGCGGATCAGATGGGGCTTGATATCGGACCGAAGTCTGTTGAATTGTTCAAGGAAACCTTGAAGGGTGCCAAAACCGTGATCTGGAATGGCCCGATGGGTGTCTTTGAATTTGAAAAATTTGCGAACGGAACCTTGCAGGTCTGCACTGCAATCTCTGAACTGCCGGATGCGTTTACCGTAATTGGCGGCGGTGATTCTGCAGCAGCAGCGATCAAGCTGGGATTCAAGGACAAGTTCTCCCACATTTCAACAGGTGGCGGTGCTTCCCTGGAATATCTTGAAGGAAAGGAACTGCCGGGAATTGCAGTCATTGAGGAGAAGTAAGATGAGCCGTAAACCTATTATTGTCGGAAACTGGAAAATGAATAAGAATAATGCGGAGACAGACGAGTTCTTCAAGAGCGTTGAAGGTCATCTGCATGATGCTGCCGATTTCGGAGTTGCTGTTCCGTTTACGGATCTTGCGACAGCCGTGGCTGGCGCAAAGGACTTGATTGTTGCCGCTGAGAATGTCCATTTCGAAGCCAGCGGTGCCTTCACCGGAGAAATTTCAGTCGGTATGCTTCAGGAGCTGGATGTAAAATGGGTCATTCTGGGTCACTCAGAACGTCGCCAGTACTTCAATGAAACAGATGAGACGGTCAATAAGAAAACGTTGGCTGCCTTTGCTGGAGGATTGACACCGATTGTCTGTGTCGGTGAAACATTGGAAGAATTTGAAGCGGGAAAGACGGAGGAAGTTGTTCGTCGCCAGGTCGCCGGTGCTTTGGAAGGTCTGTATGTTGAAGATGCCAAGAAACTAGTCATTGCCTATGAACCTGTATGGGCTATCGGTACTGGCAAGTCAGCAACCAAGGAAATTGCTCAGAATACCTGTGCGCTTGTCCGTGATGAAGTTCGTTTGATTTTCTCAAAGGAAGTCAGTGATGTTGTTCGTATACAGTATGGTGGGTCAGTCAAGCCGGATAATATCAAGGAATACATGGATGAAGCAGACATTGACGGTGCATTAATCGGGGGTGCTTCATTGAAAGTTGATTCATTCCTGGAAATTGTTGAAGCAGTAAAGTAAACTTATAAAAGAGGAGGACATTTTAAATGCCTATTATTATTGATGTATATGCTCGTGAAGTCTTGGACTCACGCGGTAATCCAACGATTGAAGTTGAAGTGACAACAGAATCCGGTGCGTTCGGCCGTGCCATCGTACCAAGTGGTGCATCCACAGGTGAGCGTGAAGCGCTTGAACTTCGTGATGGTGACAAGTCCCGCTATCAGGGCAAAGGTGTCTTGAAGGCTGTTGACAATGTCAATGAAGTCTTGGCTGAGGCAGTTATCGGTCTTGATGTCCGTGATCAGAACATCATTGATAAGACCTTGATTGAACTTGATGGTACAAAGGACAAGTCCAAGTATGGCGCAAATGCGATTCTTGGTGTTTCCATGGCTGCTGCCCGCGCTGCAGCTGATTTCTTGGGAGAACCTCTTTACAAGTATCTGGGCGGGTTCAATGCGAAGAAACTTCCAGTCCCTATGATGAATGTTATCAATGGCGGCGCTCATGCAGATTCTTCTGTTGATTTCCAGGAGTTCATGATCATGCCGATCGGTGCGCCTAGTTTCAAGGAAGCGTTACGTTGGGGTGCTGAAACATTCCATGCATTGAAGTCTGTCTTGAAAGCGAAGGGTCAGGTTACTGCAGTCGGTGATGAAGGCGGATTTGCACCGAACCTTTCCAGTAATGAAGAACCGTTGGAAGTAATCGTCGAAGCAATCAAGAAAGCCGGCTATGTTCCTGGTAAGGACATTGTTCTGTGCATGGATGTTGCCGCATCTGAATTTTATGATAAGGAAACCGGCACCTACAACCTTGTGAAGAGCGGTGAAGGGGTCAAGACGACTGAAGAAATGATTGAAATGTACACGAAGATGATTGAGAAATATCCGATTGTATCCATTGAAGATGGCTTAGGCGAACGAGATTGGAATGGCTGGAAGCTGTTGACAGATCGTTTGGGTGACAAGATTCAGTTGGTCGGTGATGATTTGTTTGTTACAAATCCAGCAATCCTTAAAGAAGGAATTGAAAAGGGCATTGCCAACTCAATCCTGATCAAGGTCAATCAGATCGGGACATTGACTGAAACCTTTGACGCAATGGAAGAAGCCCGCAGCCATGGGTATACAGCGGTTGTTTCCCATCGTTCAGGTGAAACTGAAGATACCACCATTTCTGACATCGCTGTTGCTTTCAATGCAGGTCAGATCAAGACAGGTTCAGCTAGCCGTACAGATCGCTTGGCGAAGTACAACCAGCTGATGAGAATTGAAGATGAACTCGGTGAAGTTGCGGAATTCCCGGGATGGGATGCCTTCTACAATCAGAAGTAGTTTCAAGGACTGCCTCAGGTGATAAACCTGGGGCTTTTTTGTCGGTTCTGTGAATTGAAACAGGAATAGGGTTATGGTAAACTAGGGATGAAAGCGGGACACAATGGATACAAAATACAGGGTTAAGAAAATACTGAATAACAATGTGGTTCTCGCAACGCAGGGACTTCAGGAAGTGATTGTTGTGGGGCTTGGCATCGGCCATAATCTGAAAACACTCCAGGTGATCAAGTCTGATAAAATCGAGAAGGTTTTTCGCTTGGATCGTGAAGACTTCGTGAAGACTTTGCAGCTGATTAATGATATACCCAAAAACATGTTCCTTGATATCTATACAGTAATTGACCAATGTGCTCAAAAAAGCGATCTGAGCCTGGATGAACATGCGTACATCACCTTGATTGATCATATCAATTTCGCGTTGGAGCGTCATCGCAAGGGTCAGGATATCCGGAATTTCCTGGCGGCTGATCTAAAGATTCTCTATGGGGATGAATATCGGCTCAGTGAACAGATTCTTGAGGGTATAAATACAAAGCTGGCAGTTGATCTGCCTTATGATGAAGTCGGCTTCCTGACGGTCCATATCGTGAATGGATCCAAACCCGATATTCAGAACAAATCATCGATCATTACCGATACCGTGTTAAATTGCCTGAATATTGTCCGGGATACTTTTCTGGTCTCTTTGAAACAAGAAGATCTTGTCACTCAACGGATTATGATCCATCTGAAAATGCTGGTCCAGCGGATTGTCTCATCCCAGCAGATGAGTGCAGATGAAGTCATTCTGGAGAATGTCATTCATGAGTTCAGTCAAGCTTACGGGTGCGCATTGAAAATCAAAGGATACATTGAAGAACGGCTGCGTGCTTCTATTACGCAGCAGGAGATTGTCTACTTAACCATTCATCTGAACCGTATTCTAACGGCTTCACAGCATCATTGAGTCACACTGACTGAAGGGGAGGACACATGATTACAGAAAGCTATGATCCATCACCCACTGCCGTGATTAATCCGGAAGATCACATTGCCAGGATACCTGAGTTCCCGGAAGTGATGGTTTCCTGTTTTTCAATGACCAGCTTCAAGAAAATCCTTGAGCATTATCCGCACGAAGCAATCAGTTCCGTGACCATGGCTAACCTCGAAATTCCACTCTATCGTATTTTCTACAAGGGCGAACAGCTGGGTATATTCAATGCTTATGTGGGTGCTCCTGGATGTGTGGGGATACTTGAAGAACTGGTTGCGAAAGGGATGAGGAAACTGGTTCTCTATGGAACCTGCGGTGTCCTTGATGCATCCATTGAAGATGTCGCAATCCTGATTCCAACCTCGGCAGTCCGTGATGAAGGAACCAGTTATCACTATGCTGAAGCCAGTGAAGAGATACTGGTTAACCCTAGAGGTAAGGAACTTTTCAAACATTTGCTAGAGAAGGAACAGATAACCTTTCATGAGGGCAAGGTATGGACGACGGATGCGATGTATCGTGAAACCCGTGATACGCTCAAAAAGAGGCAAGCGGCAGGATGTATCTGTGTCGATATGGAATGTTCAGCAGTTGCGGCTTTTGCCGCCTTCAGAAAGGTTGAGGTCTTCCACTTTTTCTATGCAGCGGACAATCTTGATAGTGACCAATGGGAAAGCAGGAGTCTCAGCAACCATCATAAGCTTGACGAAAAACATACCGTCAGCGAACTGGCATTGACCTTCGCAACGCTGTGGATGGACAGTAATAAGGAGGACAAGAGAGTATGATCCGGAAAATACTCATTACCGGCTTTGAGCCTTTCAATCAAGACGTGATAAATCCATCCGCTGAAGTGGTAAAGCGGCTTCCTGCATCTATCAAGGATGTTGAATTGATCAGACGGATTATTCCGACCGTCCGCTATCGTGCGCTTGATGTGATCAAAGATGCCATCCTGAAAGAGAAGCCGGATGTCATTGTTTCCATCGGACAAGCGGGAGGCAGACCCATGATTTCTGTTGAACGGATTGCCATCAATGTCGATGATTTCAGGATTCCTGATAACCAGGGGAACCAACCGATTGATGAACCGATTAACAAAGCGGGTCCCGCAGCATATTTTTCAGCGCTCCCCATCAAGGCGATGGTACAAGCGGTCCTTCGTGCCGGAATTCCGGCTCAGGTCACTAATTCTGCCGGAACATTTGTCTGTAATCATGTTTTCTACGGTGTGGCTGATTTCGCAGCCACTTCATTTCCGGAACTGAAGACAGGATTCATTCACATTCCCTATATGGAAGAGCAGGTTTTGGATAAACCGGGTGAACCCTCAATGCACTTGGAAGAGATGGTTAGAGGGATAGAAAGCGCGATAGAAGCAATTATCAATCATCCAGATGCCGATTGTGTTGAGATCGGAGGATCACTGGATTGATCATGGTGACAGAAAAAAATGATGGCGATCATGCATCATTTTTGAATCTATCGAGTTTGCTTTTGATTTGTCAGCTGTGCCAGAATATCAAATTGAGCAGCACTCTCGGGCAGGGCTGCTTTTAATATCCACAAGGCGATCAGTGTGCTCCGCGTCTGGCTTTGCAGTTCAGGATTGGCAGATGTCAGGGGAATTCGGGCCGTCCGCTTGGAAGTATACAGGATAACTTCATCGTCCTTAAAAAACAGGACCCATGGTATATCCAGGAGAATCAGCCGTTCACAGATGGTTTGTCTGTCCTCTTCTTCATTGAGCGCCTGATCATCCAGGATGACACCGAAGAGCTTGAATGAAAGGGTAAGGGAAGGATAAAAGCCGGCTGTGATCCATTGGGTTTTTGTTTTCCGCTGGAACAGAGCTTCAAGAAGTGCATCATCTTTCTCGAAGAGGATCCCATAG
>CALNCD010000201.1 GCA_937874965.1 uncultured Erysipelotrichaceae bacterium
GAGAAAAGGGGTTTTTACTTAAATGGGATCCCTGATCTTGAAAAGGCGCGTCAGTGTGTTGTTACCGAAATCAGCAATGGTGTTTATGGTCAGACCTTGTGGGAGAATGCCGATGAGAACTGAGTTTGAATCACGGTATTGGGACAGCAGTCTTCTTGTCGTCGGAATCGATGAAGCGGGCAGGGGACCCTTGGCGGGTCCTTGTATTGTCTGCGGGGTCGTTTTTCCGATCGGATACACGAATGATGCGATCAATGATTCGAAAAAGCTTTCCGAGAAGAAACGGCTTGAGCTTCAGTCGATTATCCGCCGCGACGCTCTGGAAGTCACAATAGTGACCGTACCAATTGAAACAATTGATTCCCTGAATATCTATCAAGCCACAAAAGCAGCCATGGTTCAGATTGGCGAAGGCTCAATGGCACAGGCAATATTAAGTGATGCAATGGAGTTCGAGTGTTCAAAACCCCTGGAAAGCATTATCAAAGGGGATTCCAAAAGCGTGAGCATTGCGGCTGCGAGTATCATTGCCAAAACATACCGTGACCAAATGATGGTCGCCTACGATGCTCAGTTTCCGCTGTACGGCTTTGCAAAGCATAAAGGCTACGGGACAAAGCAGCATATTGATGCATTGCGCCGGTATGGTCCTACATCCATTCATCGAAAATCGTTTCATGTCCATACGCTTGAACAGACTGAATTTGACCTGTAACTGACTTCTGTCAGTTTTTTTTAGGATGCAGCAAAGATGCAAGCGTATTGAAACTATGAGAGAATACCTTAAAGACCTTGCTATCTATTATTCAGGGAACCACACAAAGATTGAACATGCCTTAGAGAAAGCTGTCTGTGTACCGAACCAGCCCTGCTCTTCTGAATACCTCACGCTCTATGATCATGATTATCCTGATAAACTTCGCTGTTTACAATCCCCACCTTTTGTACTATTCTATAAAGGCAACCTATCGCTTTTGAAACAGCCTTCCATCAGTGTTGTCGGGAGCAGAGTACCGAGTTCTTACGGTCAAACGATGAGTGCTTGCCTGGTTGATCGGCTGAAGCGCCGCTATGTCGTGGTGAGCGGTCTGGCGCGGGGAATTGATGGTATAGCGCATCAGAGCGCACTTGATGGCCTAGGGACCATCGGTGTTTTAGGAAGCGGGATAAACCGATGTTATCCCAAAGAAAATATGAAACTCTATCGCACGATGTGTGAGAAACATCTAGTCATTAGCGAATACCCAGAAATGACAGCACCAAATGCATGGCATTTTCCGATTAGGAATCGGATTATCGCAGCACTTGGTGATTCGTTGTGGGTAATGTCTGCCAGTGTACGGAGTGGAACAATGCTGAGCGTCAATGAAGCATTGATTCTTGATCGCCCGATTTATTGTCTTCCTTATCCGATTACGGATAAAAGCGGAGAAGGGTGTAATCGTTGTATCCAGGATGGAGCGATGATATTGACAAACATGAATGATTTAGACATGATATAAAATAAAGGAGCAGCAGATGAAAAATTTGGTAATTGTAGAGTCCCCATCAAAATCGAAGACCATTGAAAAGTATCTTGGATCCGATTATGAAGTGGTGTCCTCGAAAGGTCATATCCGTGATTTAGCCATCAAGGGCAAGGATGGCCTCGGTGTTGATGTGGAGAATGATTTCACACCGACCTATACTGTAAATAAAGATAAGAAAGCAGTAGTGAAAGAACTCAAGAGTAAAGTGAAAAATGCCGACCAGGTTTTTCTGGCAACTGACCCTGATCGTGAAGGAGAAGCCATTTCATGGCATCTGGCCAAAGAACTTGATCTGCCATTGGACACCGATAATCGAGTCGTCTTCAATGAAATAACCAAAGATGCATTGATTGATGCTTTCAAACATCCGCGTCATATTAATCAGGATCTGGTCAAAAGCCAGGAAACCCGCCGGATTCTTGATCGCATTATCGGGTTCAAGCTTTCTAAACTCTTGCAGTCAAAAATCAAGAGCAAGAGTGCAGGACGGGTTCAATCCGTGGCACTCAACTTGATTGTTCAGCGGGAAAAGGAAATCGAAGCATTTATCAAAGAAGAATACTGGACTATCCATGCAATGTTCAATGAAGATGGTCTAACCCTAGAGACAAGTGCGGATAAATACAAGAATAAGAAACTGAAACTTGAAAATGAGGAACAGGCCAGCGCAGTCGTCAAAGCATGTACAGGTGATTTTGTCTTGTCTTCATTGACCAAGAGCACAAAGAAGAAAGAAGCACGTCCTCCATTCATTACGTCAACATTGCAGCAGGAGGCCTCGACAAAACTAGGTTTCCCTTCCAAGAAAACCATGCGAGTTGCTCAGAAACTGTATGAAGGTGTCGATATTAACGGAAGCCCGGTCGGATTAATCTCATACATGCGTACGGATTCAACCCGGCTATCCAATGTTTTCGTGAGCGCTGCGCAGGAATTCATTGAAAAGACATACGGCAAGAATTATGTTGGCAGCTATCGTGTCAAAAACAAGAAGGAGAATACTCAAGATGCCCATGAAGCTATTCGTCCGACTTCCATCGACTATGTCCCAGAAGCAATCAAAAGCTCTTTGAGTCCTGATGAATACAAGCTCTATCGTTTCATTTATTACCGAGCACTTGCCTCACTGATGAAACAAGCAGAATTTGAGAATATTCGTTTGGTATTCTCTCAGAATGACTATGATTTTGTCGGGACAGGCAGCCGTCAGTTGTTTGATGGCTATTTGAAGGTTTATGACTATGAGCAGAGCAAGGATAAGCTTGTTGGTAACTACGAAGAGCAGAAAGCCTACAAAGCGGATACGGTTGAAAAACGTCAGCATTTCACTGAACCACCGTTGCGCTATTCCGAGGCCCGATTAATTAAGGAACTTGAAGAATTGGGAATTGGACGACCAAGCACGTACTCGTCTATTCTGGATACGATTTTGATTCGCGGCTATGTGACGTTGGAGCGCAGCTCTGAAGGGTCCAAAACGAAGGTCTTTATCCCGACGGATCAAGGAAAGCTGACCGATCAGCGGTTGCAGGATCATTTTAACCAGATTATCAATGTGAAGTACACTGCCAATATGGAAAAGGAACTGGATGAGATTGCTGAGGGTGAGCGTAATAATGTGGCGAGCCTAAGAGAGTTTATGGATGAATTTTCTCCGTTGCTGGATAAAGCATATGAGAACATGGAAAAGGTTGAAGTTGAAAAGGTCGGTGAAGCTTGTCCGGAATGCGGCGGCGATTTGGTGTATCGGACGGGACGTTATGGAAAGTTCATCGCGTGTTCAAATTTCCCGACCTGCCGCTATAACCGTCCTTTGGTTGCCCGCGAAAAGGTGGAACCGGAAAAGACAGGGGAGATCTGTCCGGAATGTGGTCATCCTCTCGTGAAGCGTAAGAGCCGCTTTGGAACATGGTTTGTAGGGTGCTCGAATTATCCGAAGTGCCGCTATATCCAGCCTAAAGAAAAGAAAGCAGCAAAGGAGAACGATGAAACGGCAGCGGATTAATGTAATCGGTGCAGGACTCGCAGGAAGTGAGGCTGCGTATCAGTTATTGAAGCGGGGATTTGAAGTCCATCTCTTTGAAATGCGCTCTCAAAAGATGACTCCTGCCCATACCAGCGGCCGTTTTGCAGAATTGGTCTGTTCCAATTCCCTGCGCTCGGATGTCATTACAAACGCGGTTGGACTGTTGAAAGAAGAGATGCGTATCTGTGATTCACTGATTATGAAAGCTGCGGATGAAACCCGATTGCCTGCAGGCAGTGCATTGGCAGTCGATCGCGAGGCTTTTTCCGGCAAAGTCGAACATAAACTCATGGGCTTTGAACATCTCGTGGTGCATCGGGAAGAAGTGACCTCCCTGGATTTTGAGGATGTTACTATCGTTGCAACCGGACCGCTGACTTCAGATACGCTTTCTTCAGCAATTAAAAAGATCCTCAATGATGATGACTTTTACTTTTTTGATGCGGTTGCGCCGATTGTGGAAAGAGAAAGCATTGATTTTTCAAAGGCATACTATAAGAGCCGTTATGATAAAGGGAATTCACAAGACTATATTAACTGTCCGATGACCAAGGATGAATTTGATGCCTTCTATGATGCGCTTATTCTGGCGGAAACAGCTAAGCTTCATGGATTCGAAAATGAAAAAGTGTTTGAAGGCTGCATGCCCTTTGAGGTTATGGCAAAACGGGGGCGTAAAACCTTGCTGTTTGGACCGATGAAGCCTGTCGGTTTGGAGCATGAAGGAATGAAGCCCTATGCAGTTGTCCAGCTGCGTCAGGATAATGTGTCGGCATCCCTCTATAATATCGTAGGGTTCCAGACGCATTTGACCTGGCCTGAACAACGCCGTATCCTGCAGATGATTCCTGGCTTGGAAAATGTCAAAATTGTTCGCTATGGTGTTATGCATCGTAATTCCTTCTTGAACTCTCCTCAGCATCTCAACGAGCATTATCAGCTCAAAAGCAATTCCAAGCTATTCTTTGCAGGGCAGATGAGCGGTGTGGAAGGTTATGTCGAATCAGCTGCCAGCGGTTTGCTTGCTGCTTTAAATGCTGCTCGTGTTGCACAAGACAAAGTGATTCTGCCATTATCCCGCCAAACGATGATTCAGGCGATGGCCTATTATGTTTCACATGCTTCAAAAAAGAATTTTCAGCCGATGAATGCTAATTTCGGTATTCTTGAGTCAATAAGCAAAGATAAGCAAGCGGTTGCTGAACATGCAATCGCAACACTGGAAGAGTGGATGGACGAATATGAGAAGTTATCTTGATGACTTTATTCAGAGTGTCCGGATTAGCCACTCTTTTTCTGAGCATACCGCGGACGCTTATGCGCGTGATATTCAGCAATTCCTGGATTATCTGGATGAAAATCATTTTGAGGATTTTTCACAGGTCGATCAAGATGTTGCCTATAACTATATCGAGGCGCTCCATCAACTGAATGGAGATTACGCAAATTCGACGATCAATCGCAAGGTATCCACGCTGAGATCCTATTTCAATTACTTGGTGAAAAACAGCTATGCGCCTTATAATCCGTTTAAAACCATCAAAAACCTGAAAGTCTCCAGAACCCTGCCGTCTTTTCTTACTTTTGAAGAGGTTGACCGGCTGATTCAGTCTGTGGATACATCGACACCGCTGGGAATTCGGAATCAACTTGTCTTTGAAATTCTCTACGGCTGCGGCCTGCGCGTTTCTGAACTGGTCTCTTTACGCATTCAGGACATTGATTTGAGACAACGTGTCCTGAGTATCATCGGCAAGGGGGACAAAGAGAGAATTGTTCCGTTTTACCAAGGATTGGATGAGCGCATGAATCAGTATATCCACGGCGCACGCCATGATATTGCACCCTCAGCAAGCACCCAGACATTTTTCATCAATAAATTCGGGAAGCCGCTCTCAGCACGTTCCGTCCAGTATCTCTGTGAAACGCAGGGGAGTATCGCGAACCTTAAAATTCAGTTGCATCCTCATGTCTTACGCCACACCTTTGCCACCCATCTTCTGGACAATGGAGCAGATTTAAGGGTAGTCCAGGAATTATTAGGTCATGCGTCGCTCTCAACAACTCAGGTGTATACCCATGTCAGTCTGCAACGACTGAGTGACGCCTATAATAAGGCCCTTGGTGATTTTGTTGTCCATCAATAACAGGTATTAAACGGAGCGTAATCTGCTTTTTCTGAATCAAGCACAGTTATAGTTGCTTGCTCTTTTGATTTGTGATAAAGTATTTTGAATGCTATACACTTCGCACATCATGAATTCGCAGTTCCGTGCCAAACTTGGTTAACTGCGTTCGAAATGATGGAGGAACAACGGAAAGGTGGCTATATATGTCAGTTGTAACGATGAAGAAATTATTAGAGAGTGGGTCTCATTTCGGGCACCAAACGCGCCGATGGAATCCAAAGATGAAACCGTATATTTACACAAGTAAAAACGGGGTCTACATTATTAACCTGGAAAAGACAATCGAGGCTTTGGATGTTGCTTATGCCAAGATGAAAGAAATTGCTGAAAATGGCGGTAAAGTTCTTTTCGTGGGAACCAAGAAGCAGGCTCAGGCTATTGTTCTTGAAGAAGCACTTCGCAGCGGAGCGTTCTTTATTAACCAACGTTGGCTGGGTGGTACATTGACGAATTTCAGAACAATTCAGAAGCGCATCCGTCGCTTGGTTGAAATTGAAGAAATGGAAGAAAGCGGAGCAATCAATGTTTATCCTAAGAAGGAAGTATCGCAGTTGCGTAAAGAGGCTACTCGTCTTGAAAACTTCTTGGGTGGCATCAAGGAAATGAAGAAAATTCCAGATGCGATTTTCGTTGTTGATCCTACAGAAGAACACAATGCGGTTGCGGAAGCACGCAAATTGAATATTCCTGTATTCGGAATCATTGATACAAATTGTGACCCGGATATGGTCGATTACGGTATCCCAGCAAATGATGATGCTGTCCGTTCAATTAAACTGATTGTTTCATTGTTTGCAGATAGTATTGTTGAAGCGAAGGGCGGTCTTCTGACAACTGCGTATCAGAATCAGGAAGATGAAGCTGATATCACAATGGCTGATGTTATCATCAACGTTGAACGTCAGAATGAAGAGAATGAAAAGAGACGTCGTCAGCGTTATGAAGAAAAGCGCGCACGTGATAATCGCCGTAATCAGGAACGTCGCCCATACCGCGATAACAGAACAGCAGCTCCTGTCAATGAAACGGCAGCACCTAAAGAAGTGAAAACTGAAGAAGTAAAGGAAACGGTTGTCGCAGAGAAGGAGGAAGCGTAAACATGGCCCAGATTACTGCAGCACTTGTCAAAGAGCTTCGGGAAAAGACCGGCGCAGGAATGATGGATTGTAAAAAAGCTTTGACTGAATGTGATGGTGACGTTGCATTAGCCATTGACTGGTTACGTGAAAAAGGAATTGCTAAAGCTGCGAAAAAGGCTGATCGGATTGCGGCTGATGGATTAACGAAAGCTGCGGTAGAAGGTAATAAGTCCGTGGTTGTTGAAGTGAATTCTGAAACAGACTTTGTCGCTAAGAATGAGCAGTTTTTGAACTTGATTGATGTTGTCAGTGCCGAGATTCTTTTGAAGGAACCTGCTGATGTCGATGCTGCTTTGGCACTTGATATCAACGGGAAGTCAGTCAATGATATCATCGTTGATGCTACTGCCACAATCGGTGAAAAAATTACTTTACGTCGTTTTGAGATTATTAAGAAGGCGGATAATGATGTCTTTGGTTACTACATCCATATGGGTGGAAAAATCAGTGCAGTCAGTGTCTTGTCTGGAAATGCAACCTTTGAAGTTGCGAAAGATATTGCTATGCAGGTTGCATCAATGAATCCTTCGTATATTTCAAGAAATCATATGCCTGCCGAGGTTGTTGAGAAGGAACGGGATATTCAGTTGGAAATCCTGAAGAATGATGAGTCACTCGCTGGTAAGCCTGAGAAGGTCCTTGCTGGTATAGTTGAAGGTCGTTTAAGTAAATCACTGCAGGATATGTGCTTGGTTGATCAGCCGTTCTTCAAGGATCCTAATCTTAAGGTTTCCCAATACTTGAAGGAAAAAGGTGTTGATGTTGTTTCGTTCGTCCGTTATGCTGTGGGCGAAGGAATTGAGAAAAAAGAAGAGAATTTTGCTGAAGAAGTTCAAAAAGCGGCAATGGTTAAATAAGGACAATTTTTTGTCCTTTTTTTAGAAGGGAAACTCAGATGTATAAACGAATATTACTGAAATTAAGCGGAGAAGCACTGTTTGGAAATGGCCATGAATATGACCGTGATGTTCTTGACTCACTGGCATCGCAAATTCAGGAGATTGTTGCTGAAGGCGTGCAGGTTTCGGTCGTTGTTGGTGGCGGGAACTATGTCCGTGGTAAGATGGCAGAGGATCTTGGTATTGACCGGGTTCAAGTGGATTACATGGGAATGCTCGGTACGGTAATCAATGCCATTGCAATTCAAGGCGCTTTAGAGCGTATCGGTGTTCCGACACGGGTTCAAACAGGTATTGAAATGAAAGCAGTTGCTGAACCGTTCATTGTACGTCGGGCTATTCGTCATCTGGAAAAGGGCCGTGTTGTGATTTTCGGTGGAGGTACGGGTTCTCCGTTTTTCTCAACGGATACAACGGCTGCTCTGCGGGCATCTGAAATCAAGGCTGATGTTATTCTCATGGCGAAAAACGGCGTCGATGGTGTCTATGACAGTGATCCAAAGACGAATCCTGCCGCCATTAAATATGAACACTTAACGTATATGGATCTTATCCAGCAAAAACTTGCAGTAATGGATTCAACCGCAAGTTCAATGTGCATGGATAATGAGATTGATCTGATTGTCTTTAATATGAATGAACATGGTACTATAATTAGAGTAGTGAAAGGAGAGAGTCTTGGAACAGTTATTTCCAAGAATCGATAAACATCATGGCACAATATGATTCCTTGACAAGGGATAAAATGACCAAAGCAATTCAATCGTTTGAACATGCTTTAAGCACTATCCGTACAGGTCGTGCTAATCCGAATATGATCAATGATCTAGAGGTCGAATACTATGGCGCTCCTACCCCGTTGAGTCAAATGGGGCAGATCAGTGTCGTTGAGGGTACGCAGCTGGTCGTAAAGCTTTATGATACCAGTATGCTTAAAGAGGCGGAGAAGGCAATCAATGCTGCAAACTTAGGTGTAACACCTCAGAATGACGGTGCAGTTATCCGCATTAATGTTCCACGCTTGACTGAAGAGACACGTAAAGAATTGACGAAGCAGGTAAACAAGCTTTCTGAGGAAGCAAAAATTGCCGTTCGCAATGTCCGCCGTGATCTCAATGATTTGATTAAGAAAGATGAAGAGCTTACCGAAGATTCTGAAAAGAAGGAACTCGATAAGGTTCAGAAGCAGACGGATGACTTCATTAAGCAAATAGGGGATATAGCGGAGTCTAAATCAAAAGAAATCATGACGATCTGATCCGCATGAGTGACTCAGAACTGAAACATATTGCGATTGTCATGGATGGCAATGGTCGTTGGGCTAAGCGTCAACATGAAAAGCGGACTGTTGGTCATTATCATGGCAGTGAGAATATTCGCACTATTGCACTTGAAGCAAATCATAAAGGGGTTAAAGTACTTACGCTTTATGCTTTTTCAACGGAAAACTGGAAACGTCCGCTTGAAGAAGTCAATTATCTGATGAAACTTCCAGCTGTCTTCTTGGATGCATATCTCAAGGAGCTGATGGAGAATGATATTAAGATTATCGCAATCGGTGATCTTAGTGAATTGCCTAAAGATACACAGCGTGTTTTAAATCACGCTATTCAACGTACCGCCGCCAATACATCGATGATTCTATGTTTTGCGATGAACTATGGCGGTCAGCTTGAGATTGTCAGAGCTGCCAACCTATATGCTCTTGAAAAACTGGCTGATCCTGAACTGCCGGATCTAACTATTGCATCGTTTGAGAAGTATCTCTATACGTCAGAGCTTCCTCCTGTTGATTTAATGATCCGTACAGGAGGGGAAATCCGGTTATCCAATTACCTGCTCTGGCAAAATGCATACAGTGAATTCATCTTTATAGATAAAGCCTGGCCGGATTTTTCAAAAGAAGATCTGGATCAATGTATTCAGGAATTCTATTCAAGGCAGCGACGGTTTGGAGACGTAAAATGAGACAACGGATACTAACAGGAATTCTTATTTGCATTGCAGTCTTCTTTCCGTTGTACTACGGGGGGTTGCTTTTTAAACTGCTTTTGACGTTCATTATCTCTGTAGGTGGCTATGAGCTGTATCGTGTCAATAAGAAAAAGTGGCCGCCAATTCTGCTGGTGATCATGATTTTCTTCTTGCTTGCTATCGGATTCTTGGATTCATCATTGAGTTTAGCGCTTATTTCCGTTTATCTGATTATTCTTTTCACGGTGTCTGTTGGGTTTGAATGGTTCGATACATATGATTTATCGTATGTTTTCATGACAACAACTATGTTGGGCTTGGCGGTTAATGCGGCAGTTCAGATTACGAATACCACAATAACGGGCCGTATGCCTATTTTCTATATCGTGTTGGTTACAGTGCTTGCAACTGATAGCGGGGCTTATTTTGGCGGAACACTTTTCGGTAAGCATAAACTGGCTCCTCGCATTTCACCGAATAAAACGATTGAAGGCTCAATTACCGGCTATTTCTTCGGCTTAGCAGTCAGTCTGCTCTTCGGTTTACTGGTGATGGTGCCTCGGACCAGCTACACGAGCGAGTTTATTGTTATCGCAAGTGTACTGATGCCTATTGTCGGCCAATTAGGTGACCTTGCATTCAGCAGTATCAAACGGTATTATAAGATCAAGGACTTCGGATTTATTTTTCCAGGTCATGGTGGAGTATTGGACCGGATTGATAGCGTTGTTTTCAACCTGTTGCTTTTCAATTTCTTGCTTGTCATTCTAGGATAGAGGTGTTCTATGGATTCATTCTTAAATTTGCTGATTACCGCAATTTCATTTATTTTTGTAATTTTCGTTATTGTCTCTATTCATGAACTGGGTCATTTGCTGGTCGCAAAGGCATTTGGTGTCTATTGCTTTGAATACTCAATTGGGTTTGGCCCGGTATTGTTCAAGTACCAAGGCAAAGAAACCAAGTACACGATCCGGTTGCTTCCTTTGGGCGGTTTTGTTTCTATGGCTGGCGACGATGAGGTCAAGGACCAGCCTGTGGTCCCATTGAATCGGCAATTGCCTTCCTTGAATCGTTTCAAGCGGGCTTGTGTCATGATAGCGGGAATTGTCATGAATGTTGTTTTGGCCGGTTTTATTTTCACAGGTTTATTCGCATTGAATGGCACCAATATTGCGCCTAAACCGATTGTCGCTGCTGTGAGCAATGGCAGTGTTGCCCAATCGGCAGGTCTTCAGGCGGGCGATGAAATTACGCAGTTAACCTTTGAAGACGGGACTGTGGTAACCCTTAAAGATATTACTGATTTAACCCTTAACCTTCAGCTTCATCCTGGTGAGGTAACCTTGCAGATTCTGCGAGGCGGCTCAACAATCCAGACGACGTTGACTCCCGTTTTCAATGAAACGGATTCGGCGTATCAGATTGGTATCCAATCGATTCCCTATGAGCACAAGTCATTGAATTTCATTGAATCCATTCAGTATGGTTTTAACTATTTAATAACGATTACCCAGCAGATGTTCATGGTAATCGGCATGTTGCTGCGAGGAAAGGGATTTGAATCATTGAGCGGTCCTGTTGGTATTATCAAGGAAACCGGTAAGGCTGCTTCCTATGGATTGACATCGCTTTTCAGTCTATTGGGGTTGCTTTCGTTAAATGTGGGTTTATTCAATCTATTACCGCTTCCGATTATGGATGGAGGGCGGATATTGCTGCTTGGCGTTGAAGCAATC
>CALNCD010000202.1 GCA_937874965.1 uncultured Erysipelotrichaceae bacterium
ATACCAATTCCGCCACCGGTGCAACTGCCTTCTTATTTTACCAGTAGTTGAGGTATTGTTCAAGCAGAAATTACAGAATGACGAACAAACAGGTCCCGCCGTTCATGGATAAATCCGATCTTGCGATATGCTTTATCAAAAGGATACTTCCTGAGAACTTCCAGGCGTTCAATCCAAGGGTACTGCTGATCCACAAGAATCAGAAGTTCTTCCAAGACTTCGGTCATGACTTCCACCGCATGGCAAGCAATGCTTTGGATTTCCATCGTCTGCTGCGTTAACCTGTAACTGATCTCGCAGACCCATGCAGACTGCCGATAGAAGCGTATGCATGCATCTTCTCGGTTCTCAATAACTTCAAGCATCAGATATCATAGATATACGGATGCGCAGTTTTCGCCATTGTACGGTCAATCGCATCAACAAGTTCATCATAGTCACTGATAAATCCACGTTTCCCAGCTCTGACACCCATCTGATATGTCTCCGTTCTATGATTGCGGGTAATCTTGAATGTTCTCATATTCCCGGTAGATCCCGTCGAATATTTCGGTGGAGTCATCGCTATTTTCTCAATATCCTGAATATCATAATAGGTCTCATCAATTGTAATACTTGTATCTGTGACCACGATACGATTAGGTATTTTCTTGAGGTTAGGCGCAAAATACAGGGATGCCGCTGCCAGTAAGAAAACGAAACCGCCAATCAGTACACTGCTGACTAAAGCAATTTCCAGACTGCTTCCCTGAACCAGGTTGAGAACAATGAATACAAAGACAACAATGACCAATCCGACAATACCCGCGATTTTAATGGCTTTATTGCGTCCTGCCCGTAATTCATCCTTATCAATAACCAAGGTATACGCTACATGTCCGCCATCGGTACGTACGCCTGTATCGCCCGATCCTAACTCAGATTCCTGCGCTGGATCTGCTTGATAATGGAATTTCCTGGTCTTCTCTGTAATTGTCGCCATCATTTCAGTAAACCGTTTCTTATTGAAACTTGCGCATTGATAGCGTGTACTGCCATTTTCCTGAAGAACATTCAGATCGTATGTATTCCCGGAAGGAATGCCGTTGATATAGTGGTGGGTTACAAACGAGCTGAATCCAAACCGCTGATAACCGAATTCCAACGGAGCCTTGTTTCCGCTCTGATAAATCAGTTTATCATCATAGACCAGTACGGTAGTCCGTTTAAAGAAAACTGCATAGATGATACCGATGACGACACCCACTAATACGCCATCACTCAAGACACTTGCTGAGTATTCATGTTCCAGAAGACGACCGATAAAATACAGAACGACAAACCCAAAGATACTTCCAAAGAACATAGCCCCTATACCGCTCATTATCCTTTTATAGATATTGCTTTTAAATACAACCATACATTACTCCTTTAGTCGTCTTCATTTTATCCTAAAATGAAACAGAAAGATACATTATTCAGCCAAACAGTGAACGCCAGCGCTGTATCCGCTGGAAAAGGCCATTGTCAAATTATATCCGCCTGTCCACGAATTCAGATCAAGTGCCTCACCGCAAACGCTCAACCAAGGAAACTGCTTTGCCTTCATGGTCTTCGGATCAATCTGATTCAAAGCAACTCCTCCTGCAGTGACAAAGGCTGTATTGAAACCACGCACATCAGAAACCTCCATCCTGAACCGTTTCAGCCGATCCCCCCAATTCCCCGGTTCAGCAGAAAGAACTGCCAGCAATCGCTTCGGTAAACGGTACATCTTTGCCAGTTGATCCAAGGTATGGTGAATGAGATAATACTGAAGTTCTTCCTCAGCGACCTCCGGCAGAAAATCAAGCTGTATCGGAACTGATTTCTGAATTCGCAAAGCCTGCTGCACACTGAAACTTGCCTGCAAGGCAACCGGACCTGAAAGACCGAAATGCGTAAATAGCAGGTCATGCTTCAAAACCGTCTTTTTCTGGCCAAGTACACGCAATTCCACATCTTTAAGAGCTATCCCCTGCAAAACCTTGCTCTGAATGAGCGGGTGCTGGGAAACCAGCGGAGACTCTACCGGCCATAATTCAGTTACCGTCAACCCAACCGACGCCAACAGCTGATAGCCCAGACCATCCGATCCAGTCTGGGGAAAACTGCGGCCACCGGTAGCGACAATCAAATGATTGAAATGATAGGCCGTTTTTGAAGAATAGGCAATGCGCTGCTCAGCGTCCAGATGTTCGATACAGACCCCCGTCTCCAAAAGGACCCCAGCCTCATCCAGACAATCGAGCAAAACCTTACGGATATCCGCTGCACGATCAGATTGAGGAAAAAGACGATGATGATCCTCTTCTTTCAAAGGACAGCCATGCGATTCAAAGAAATGGATGAGTGTTTCAGGGTTGAATTGCTGAAGGGTTGAATAAAGAAATTTACCATGACCGTTTGCCGCTTGAATCAACGCTTCATTACTTACACGAACACTGACATTACACCGCCCGTTCCCGCTTAGCATTAACTTCGTGCCGACCTCAGAATTCCGTTCAACGATGATGACTCGCTTTTCCGGAAAAGTCAGTTTTGCCTGATAAGCGGCCATCATACCGGAAGGACCCCCTCCAATGACCAGAATATCACTCTTCTTCAAGTTATCGTTCATTTCTTACCTCGTATCAGTTATAATAATGTATATGCGCTCGTAGCTCAGGGGATAGAGCAACCGCCTCCTAAGCGGTAGGTCGGACGTTCAAATCGTCTCGGGCGCACCATTTCAGATAATCCATGATTATCTTTTTTTATTGAATGCACTTCCACTTCCTATTATACCATGAGACTAACCATTCACCTATTTCCCAGTACTCGAAGGACTTTGAGTAAATAGACGAGAAATATATGACGATACTTTCCAGAATATTTGTTCATAATAGACTGTGTCTTGATATGCTATTTATGGACTATCAAAATTTCATTACTTAAAATACTGTAAGTTTTTGACTATATTCTAATTCAAAATGTTAGTTAGCTTGCTTCTGAATTCGAACTCAGGTAGATGATTAATATTATTCCCAGAATTATAAATCCATCAATTTCGTGATTACTTATTCGATTCATACGTAAAAAAATGTTTATTTTTATTCGATTCCTCAAGCTGAAGAATACGATCTTCCTTTTCTGTCGAAATAGTGAATACTCTAATCCTATGGAACTGCTTCAATAAATGCCATTAACTTTCTAAATTAATAGAGGGATAAATCAATGATGATCTATCCCTCTTCCACACAGACGCTAAACCTACGCCCTGTTTGTATCAAACCCAGATAATCTATGTTAATTCAAACCTAAATTATCATTAATATTATTTGCTTTAACCCCAATTTTATTTACTGGATTACCATAAGTTCCAATATGAATTCCGATAGCATAATTCATTGTTCCCTCTTTATTTAACCCTAAAAGAACACCACCACTATCACCAGGAGCAGTCAGATTGACAGTCCCATTACTATAGATGAATACATCCATCAACTGAACTGAATTATCCGTTCTCAAAATATTCTTGGAAACTTCTGTTACCGTTGCTTGGCCATACCCATTAAATCCGAATTTTGCAATGCTTTGCCCTTTTACGATATAGTTGCTATTTCCACCGGTATGATAGAAAGAATTTATATTTGAATAATTAGCATAATTAGATACATCATACCCATTAGACTCAACAAATGCTACGTCAATCCCATTAAACCGCTTTGCATTGATGACTGTGCCAATAATTGTATTCGAACCAGGATAATAAGCATAATACCTAGGTCCAGTTTCTGAAATTACATAGACTGTTTTATCATCAAACCAACAATGACCAGCAGTTGTAAATCCTACTCTTCCATCTCTATAAGATTTGTATCCGACAGAACAGTCTCCCCTTACAACACCCTCTCCTGTTTTGGCTGTGAATTTTCCACCTCCATGAATCGACGATTCATTTTCAGGATTAGATAAAACTTCTTGGAAAATATATTCAACCATCAAGCTCTGTTTGTTAAGTTCATTGATCAATGCTTTTAAAGGAAATTCTTGAAAAGGTACGTCCGATACTACTTGAATAATATTTCTGTCTTCTAAAAGCGTTACATCTATACCATTGTACTCATCGACTTTGGAAAGACGTTTATACGCTTCGAAAATCTTATTTTGAGCATTTTTTAAAGAATTATACGAATGAGAGACGACATCAATGCTAAGTCCTTTACTCTCATACTGTGATTGAATTCCTCTTAATCTATCGGTTCCGTCTTTTGTTAATAATAAGTGTAAGTTATTCTTTTCATCAATAAATACTCCACCATACTCTTCACTAAACTTTGGGGAAGCAGCTGCAGAACCATTCATCTCTGAAAATGTCGATTTACTCTGTAACCCTTTTTCTAAAAAAATCTCTCGTAATTCATTTGCAATTTCAACACTCTTTTCATTTTTTGTTGCAGCATCACTTGCGTTAATTACGCTGAATTGGCTAGGAAGAAATAATGCAACAGTTACTAAAACGATAATAAATGCTTTTTTCATATAAAAGTTCTCCTCACTTTAGATATATTGTAGAATGTAACCGCTTATATGTCAATTGAGAAATGATTGTTTGTGAAATTTTATACACATATTTTCAGCTGATATTGAATAATTCACTCAATACTTCTTAATGAATATTACCCTATTCGCTTAAACAATCACATTTCAGCCATCATTGGAGGATTCCGCACGACACAAATTGTCCGATACTTGGCATTCATCATTTATCGATACAGAGTCTTGCATTTGTATCCACTAAGTATTATCTCATTAACCCTATAACATCAATTCGGTAAGTTCTCGACTCTTTCTTTCTGCTTCTTGTCTGCGTAATTCCGCTAACCTCGAATAAATTAGCGTAGTTGAAACTTATCTCATTTATAATGATCGAGCAGTGAAGCAATTCGCGTCGTAAGGCTGTCGAAAAATCAAGCATGAATGATAAATAGTTGAGATACCAAAAAAATAAAAACGTATTTACTCGTTTTTATGTAACTCTATTCCTGGGATTGTTCGAAACATACCCCTTTATATTCAAATACGTTTCACGGACTATTCGGTTTCTTGACTCAGTTGAAGCCCACGACATATGGGGTGTAATCAAGCAGTTCTTCGCGTGATACAACGGGTTATCAGATTGAATCGGCTCTTTTGAAACAACATCCAATCCTGCAGCATAGATTATTCCTTCGTTCAACGCCCTTGCCAAATCAATGTCATTAATCAACCCTCCACGTGAATTATTAATTAGAATCGTTGTTGGTTTCATCATTGCAAGCGATTCTCGATTAATTATTTCTCGCGTCTTGGACGTGAGAGGACAGTGGAGCGCAATAACATCTGAAGAACGGCATAGTTCTTCAAATTCCACAGCTTTAATGCCTTCAGAACTACTAGCATTGGTACTATTTATAATGCACTTCATACCAAAAGCAGCGGCAATTGCAGCCGTCTTCTTCCCTATTTTTCCATAACCAATTATGCCCATTGTCTTCCCGCACAATTCAATTTGCGGTGTCTCCCAATATGACCAGATCGCACGCTTCTCCCAAAGACCCGCATGCACCGAATCATTATGGTAAGCAACCCCATTACAGATATCCAGCAGCAATGAAAACACGAATTGAGAGACACTGTGTGATCCATACCCGGGAACATTGCTGACTACAATGCCCAATGTTCGAGCTGCCTCGAGATCAATGCAATCATAGCCTGTGGCGAGAAGAGAAATATACTTGAGCTTCGCTGCCTCACTAAGCTGTTCTTTTCTCAAGGGAACCTTATTGGTGATTACAATATCAGCATCGCGAATCCGCTGGATCACCTGATTTTCAGAGGTACTTGAATAGACCTCCACTTCTCCGAAATCAGAAAACTGATGCCATGAGATATCTCCCGAATTAAGCGGACATTCGTCCAGAATAACAATTTTCATTTTTTATCCAGCATTTGTTTAAGAATATGACCTTGCTCAACCAAGAAATACTTCAATATCCGAAGTTCTGAACCAACGGCGAAATGCGTAACACCTAGGTCAAGATATCGTTCCACTCCATTTGCTTCATTTAACTCAACGCGAGCGCTGACCCCCATGGACAATGCCGTTTGAATAACTTTGCGTTCAATGTCATTCACTAATTCTCTGCATTCTTTCATGTTCACCCCACAGTTCATTGAATAATCTGCAGGACCGAATTGAATGAAATCAACTCCTTTGACATTGCATATTTCTACGAGGTTTTCTACTGCGGCCTGTTTTTCGATCATAAAACCGATTATCACATCGTTCACATCATCTGCATAGTCAAGTTGATTTGAATACCCTTGATTTTTATGCAACCGCCTATTCACAAACCCAAGTTTACCCCCATGTTCAGGCGTTGCCGGCTTAATCAATCGAATCGTTTCAGCCACCTCATCAGCCGTTGTATGATCAGTAAACAGAATCCCTTGAAACCCTGAAGCAATGGCTTTCTGAGCAACATAGCCTCTGCACTCATAATCCACTTTCGCAATGCATGCCATGTTATGAAGCTCACTTGCCCTTGCAACATTCTCCAAGTCATAATGATCAAAAGGCGCATACTCACAAAGTAATTCGACATAATCGTATAATTCAGTTGCACCAACAACTTCAGTAATCATCGGCCACGTCGAATTGATCCGTGTTCCTATGATCGGTTCACGGCGATTTATTTTTTCTCTCAAACACAGACTCATCCCTGCTTACCTCCAAGTGATTCCATGATATTATCCACTGCCATTCGCATCGTTTTCGTATCTGATTCAAATGATTTTGAAGCAGTATGAGGGGTCAATATAAAATTGTCTTGAGCAATCAGCTCATCAAGCAGCAACGGGGGTTCAACCGAATACACATCAAAGCCAGCCGCAAACAGATGGTGGCTTTTCAAGGATTCCAGCAAAGCACGCTCATCCACGATACCTCCCCGCGATGTATTAATCAGAATAGCATTCTCCTTCATCCTTAAGAGAACCTCCTCATTAATCAGGTGGCGTGTTTCATCCGTCAAGGGCAGATGCAATGACACGATATCCGAAGCAGTTATCACCGATGCAAAGGAAGAAACGCTGACTTGGTACTCATCTTGAATCTCTGTTGAAACTGGAATGGAGTCATAAACAACAACATCCATCCCTATTCCTTTCGCAAGACGCGCAACCCGTTGACCAATATGGCCAAATCCTAGTATCCCAAGAGTTTTTCCTTCCAACTCCATACTATAAGCTCTTTCATAAGTACGGTTCCATTGACCAAGTTTGACATTCATACCGTTTTTAACCAAGTTCTTTGTGCACGCAAACATCAAGGCAACTGCATATTCTGCAACAGCGCTGGAATTTGAACCGACAGTTCTTGTCACCGTAATTCCAAGTTCTTCAGCAACACTTAAATCGATATTGTCGACCCCAACACCATATTTCGCAATAGCCTTTAAACCAGGGCACTGTCTAAGCATAGCTTCATCAACGCAATCAACCCCGACAATAAGACCCGTGGCATCTTGAGCAGCGTTTACAAATTCCTCGTAGGAAAACGCTTCGCCGGTATCATTCAATTGCACATCCCAGCCGTTCTCCATCAAACGCTGAATCTGATCTTTTCCACGATTCACAAATGTTCGGGGAGTAATGAGGATCTTTCCCTTTATCATGCTGCCTCCTTTATCTCTACTAATTCTTTATCATAAACCCCATTCATGATTTTGATGACACACTCCATATCCTTCGTTTCAAGCATCCGTGCCTGTCTTAAGGACTCTATCTTTGCTAAATAACTGGCTTTTTCGAGGACTTCATCAAGGTACGACGCCGGAAATTTCACCGCTCCATTTTCGTCCATATGAATCATATCATTCGGTGAGACCTGCATTCCGCATACCTCTACTGGTGTATTTATCGCCCGCAGCGAAAATTTACCGTGACCAGCAGTCGTTCCTGTAATCATATACTGCATGGCTAAATGTCGAATTTCATCGACATCTCTGGATGGACCATCCGAAAGAACGCCAACAACGCCTGCAGTTTTAAATGCCGTCATCATATTCCCTCCCAAAAGTCCATTTATCTTAACGATATCCTCTGGGAAGTCTTGTTTCACGGCAACGATGACTGGACCTTCTATTCCAGCAATTACGTGCAGTAAATCGGCAAATTTCAACGAGTTTCCATCCGGATCGGGCATTCCGTAAGTACACGTAACAACATGTCCGACTGTCCGTCCTAATTCAGGATACATACACTTTAATGTCTGATCCGTATACCAATGGCCATACCAAGGATGATACAGCCCTAGACAATAGTCCTTTCCTGGATAAGTTGCAACAACATTAGCGATCGTTGGTGTATCAAACGCTTTAAGCGCCTCTAATTTAGTGTTCATCGCCGATTCGCTCTCCAATAACACTCAAGGGAACCCCCCCTCTGTTAAACCTGATAAGATCATTGACAAAACACGAACACATGCCAAAATTACACTCCACTGTATTCGCACCGATATGAGGTGTTATTATGACATTTCCCAAAGAAAGTAATTCATGATTGACTGACATCGGCTCATCAGAAGTTACATCCGCACAATAGCCGCCGATCCGATCATGGCTTAATGCCTTATAAAGCGCCTTCTCATCAACCAATTGTCCTCGCGCTGAGTTCAGCAGAATTGCAGATTTTTTCATAATTTTCAGCGTGTCTTCATTAATGATATGTTTTGTTTCTTCCGTTAAATTCATATGCAGAGAAATAATATCCGATTGAATAAGCAACGTTTTCAGTTCAACCTTAATTCCTCCATATTTCGCAATATCTTCTTCATCCAGATAGGGATCATAAACAAGCAATTCACACTCAAATCCACAATGAAGTAATCGAGCAAAGGTTCTCCCAATGTTCCCGAAGCCGATCACGCCCACTGTTTTCCCATGAATACGAGTTCCAAGAAATCGCTTCCGTTCGACACTCCACTCCCCTTGAATGACTGCATTTTGCGAAACACCGATCTTACGGGCCATCGATAAAAGCAGCGTTAAAGCAAGTTCAGCAACATCTTCTTTCTCAACAGCTGCTGGAATATTACTGACAAGGACACCTTGTCCATTTGCAGCTTTGATGTCGATATTATCATAACCTATTCCAAACCGCGCTATATATTCCAAATTGGCGCAGTTTTCAAAGAAATCATGTGAATAGATCGGCGTCGGCCCGGTAACGATATACGCATAATCACCCAACATCGCACACAGTTGTTTCGTATTGACCGTTTTATCAATCTCGATGAAATCAACCCGTCCAATTTGATCAGTAAG
>CALNCD010000203.1 GCA_937874965.1 uncultured Erysipelotrichaceae bacterium
AATCTACCATTTTCAGTGTAACCGGATTCAGCACGCTTCCGCTAATCAGCGGCTGTTGTCTAAGGTATGTCCCGGTTGATGAGAACTGTGAAGAATACAGAAGAGTGCCGGTCCATAGAAACTCCACATGCCCACATAAGCCAGCCGGGTATGGTGCATATAGTTCCAAGCAACACTGAGATCACAGCCCACAAACAGGACAAGACCGATTACCCCGTAACGATTCGGTGTTGAGCGGAATGATCGATAAGCCATGATATTGGCGAAAAGATCAGCAAGCAACCAGAACGCATAGAATCCCGCAAAGAGTTCAAGGCGATGGAATTTCAAGGCCAGAAGACTCATCAGTCCCAAAGTGAACAGGTACAGAAGCAGGATCCGCCAGCGCGGTTGGATCCGATAAGCATTGATAGCATGTGCGAAAGCAAAGACCACGATGGCCTTATGCATGTTTTGCGAAAACAAGAGAAAGTAGTCGCAGAACAGCAACAGAATAAAGAATGCCCTCAACAAAGCATCATAGCGATAGAAAATAAAGGCATACACAAAACAGGAAAAGACATAGAGGTATTTCACATCGTCAACCACCATGTCCAAACGTCCAGGATTCAGGCTGAGCCAGGAATAGACCAGAATCAATCCAATCAACCCGGTATCAGCATACCGCTGTTTCATCGCACCTCCTATACGTTATCCCTGATCCAAACGGCAATAGATCCGCTCCAGATCCGGATTCAGATACGTTGTATATTCATTGGTTCCCAACGAAAAAAAGGACAGGAACTGATAAAAAGGCAAAACAGTCTCATCAAAGAGGATGACCGGATCATTGACATGGACAGAATGATCGACCCGTACAAAGCTGGCTGACATTGCATCATTGGCAATATAGGGGTAGGGCTTCCCGTTGATGATACAGAAGCCCTCTTTCTGGTACATATTACGTGGCAACAGTTCACTGTACCCGCAGGCAATGATCGCAATGATTTCGTCGCTTTGTGCCGTATAGGACCGCAGATAGCCCACGCTTTCATGAGCTTTCACCGTTTCAATCTTAGAGACCAGTGTATGTCCGGAGAAAATCGGCTTTATTCCGGCTTTTGCCATGATGTCATACTGCGAAGGATGCGCCACTCCCAGCAAAGCCATTCCCATACGGACAGCATCATATTCAAATTCAGGATAATGGAAAAAAGACGGTGTATTCTGGGTGTGGGTCATTCCTACATCAACCCATTGGCTTTCCAGATAGGCAATGGCCTGATCAAAGTGCTCTTTCTGCTGATATGTGAAGGCAATTTCAGAAGCATCATAAGACTCTGCCGAAGCAAAGTGGGTAAATATCCCTTCAAAACGAAGATGCTGCAGCTGATAGACATCACGGAGCTCTTCCAGATTTTCAATACCATAACGATGCAGCCCGGTATCTACTTTCACATGGACCCGCAACGGAAGGCATAACGCATCCAATGCCTGTGCATGTGCACTGCTGACAACCGTCAAAACAATATCATTCTCAACAGCCAGATACGCCAGTTCAGGCTTGGTATAAGTAAGCACCAGCACCGGTTTTTTCACGCCGCCCTGACGCAATGTCAACGCTTCAGAAAGATGAGATACCGCAATCATGCAGATATCGCGATGCGAATCCAATTCACGGGAAATCTCAACCATCCCGCAGCCGTACGCATTGGTTTTCAGGACCGCAATAATCGGGCACCGGTATTCCCGATAGTTCAAGATAGCCTCAATGTTATGATGGAGCTGGTTCAGATCAATCTGCAGGTAAGCATTATCCATGATGGGCGCCTTCAATCAGGATTTTCAAGACGGTCGGATAATCAATACCGACTGTACCCATCAGCCGCGGATAACGGGAAGTAGCGGTAAAACCGGGAATTGTATTCACTTCATTCAAGTAGATCAGCCCGTCAGAACCATAGAAGTAGTCAAAACGGCCAAACTGATTCATCTCGAATAAACGATAGAGTCTTCTCGTCAAGGCATGGACTTCATCCCGCTTCTCATCCGGAATCGGCGCCGGACAAATATTCTTTACTGATGAATCTGAAGAATACTTCTCGTTGAAATCAAAGAAATCCTGTTCAGATAATGTAATGTAATCCACATCCGAAACGACCAGTTCGTTCTCCTTCAATAAGGCAGCACAGCCCATTTCATTGCCCTTAATAAACGATTCAATCAAAATCTTCGTGTCATACTTAAAAGCTTCATCAACAGCAAGCTCGAGATCACCGGCTTCCCGGACAATTGAAATTCCATACGACGAGCCATTGCGGCAAGGCTTCACGATTACAGGATACTGCTCTGGATAAACCAACCGATCCCCCGCATGCATGACGGTATAACCAGCCATCCTGATGGCATTTTCCTTCGCAATGATATGCGTCAATTCCTTGTCCATGCAGATAATGGAACCCTCAACACCGCAACCCGTGTAGGGAATCCCTGCGCACTCGAATAATCCCTGGACGTAGCCGCCTTCACCATAAGGTCCATGGAGGATCAATAGCGCTGCATCGACAGGAATAAAGTCCTGTGTCTTCGTATCAATGAACCCCGTGGACTCAGGATTCAGGGAAAGAGCCACTTCGTGAGCTCCAGGATGAGCATCAATACGGTCGTTATCCAGATCTTCCGGAGTAAAGTCACCAGCTAACCAGCGTCCGGATTTCGTAATCGCAATCGTGACGCACTCGTAACAATCCAAAGGAAAATTACGCAACGCACTGGCGGCGGAATGCAAGGATACGCTGTATTCTGCAGTAGGTGAACCAAAAACCAAGGCAATTTTTTTCTTAGACATGAGAATTCCTTTCCAAGAGCCGCTCTAATGCGAAGAGACGTGACCCTTTAACCAATACTGTCAATTCCTGCTGGCACAACTCCTGAAAGGCCTTGTTCAAAGCCTCAAATGTATCAAACCAGCGTACATTGCTTTGAATCCCGCTTTGCTTCAAGGCCTTTTCGAACCACTCGCCATGAAGCAGAACCTGATCATAATGCCCTTCAAGAATACGATTCAGAAGACGACGATGCTGTGCTTCACTGTAGGTATCCAGACCCAGCATATCCGCAAACACAACTGCCTTATGCAATGAGGGGCTCTCATCTAAGATAGACAGTGCAGCCAAGGCACTCTCCGGATTTGATTTATACGCATCCAGGATAACCCATGCCTCTTTATATTTCAGACGCTGCAGCCGAAGATCAGTCAAGACAATATGCTCCAGGACATCGCTGTAAGTTTCATAATCGATGCCCAGGTAATCAGCAACCAGAATGGCAGCACTCAAATTGCTGGCCTGAAAACGGCCGAGAAGATTACTGGAAACAGAATGATGATTCACCATGAAATGAATCTGCTGTTCATCACCGAAAAAATCACGGATGACATAGTCATTGCTGCTTTCAAACCCAAAACACCGGCTTTCACCCGGATAACCGGCCGCCTGCGCTGCTGCCTTGAGCACTGGATGATCGCCTTGATACAGGAATAGACCATCCGCTCGGGCATAGCGGGTCAGATGACATTTATGCTCAGCAATTGCTTCAATCGTTTGAAAGACCTCAATATGAGCTAACCCGATGGATGTCACGACTGACACCGTCGGTTCAATCATCTGTGAAAGGATTTCCATATCCTCCAGTTTATCGATTCCCGCTTCCAGAACCAGGAAATCCGTTGTCTCATCCGCCCTGAGAATCGTCTTGGCGACACCGATTTCATTGTTGTTGTTCTCAGCCGTATAGACAACCCGTCCAGCTGTTTTCAGAATCATGGCCAGTGCATCCTTGGTCGTGGTTTTGCCGTTGCTTCCGGTAATCGCAATCACCGGAATTGAGAGCATTTCCCGATAACGGCGTGCTAAATCAAGCATCGCCTGATTGGTATCTTTAACCACCAGATAACTGACCTCATCATGGGTCATCGGGGTTGATTCATCCACAATTACGGTGCAGCATCCCTGAGCAATCACCGCATCCAGAAACTGATGCGCATCATAGTTGATTCCTTTATAGGCCAGAAAAACAGTGAACGCATCCACATCCCTGGAATCCATACTGTAACGGGTAATTACCTGTTCACCATCATTGACCAACGTCGCATTGACCATCGTTGCGAGTTCTTGTACGCTAAACTTCATAATGCCTCCGATTTATCCCTCTTATTTTATCACACTTTCCACACCCTGATGAATGAGCTTTACGAAAAGTTCAACACCTGATGAACTGTGGTATACTGTCAGAAAAAGGAGATTCATTATGATGGACTATACCCTGACAACCCCGGCGCTCTTGTTCCCCGCCCTTTCCTTGATTATGCTGGCTTACACCAATCGCTTTGTTGTTCTGGCTGGATTGATCCGGGAATTGGCAAAAGAGCACCAAAGCACCCCCAGTGCATCGACGGACCGGCAAATAAAAAACCTGAACAAACGCATGTCTTTCATCAAGAACATGCAGTTATCAGGCACAATCTCCTTCATCCTTTGCGTACTCAGCATGCTCACCTATATCCTGGTGAGTGATATGCTGCTGCTTAGTCTCTTTCTTTTCATCAGCAGCCTGATCGCCCTGCTGATTTC
>CALNCD010000204.1 GCA_937874965.1 uncultured Erysipelotrichaceae bacterium
TACGTATCTTTCAGACAATTCCAATTCCGTGGTGGATGTCAGCGTAACGATTCTTCCCCAAGATTGGGCCAAAGTTGCCGCTGAAAAAATTGCCGCAGCGACGCAGCTGAATGCAAGCGATATTTTGAATGCATGGAATGATGATGCTTACCTGTCCACACTTATTCAGGATTATTCCGTCTTAACCCCTGAAATTCTCAACAGCAACACTAACGTCAAACTCGAGGGGTATATCTATCCAGAGACATATCGGTTTTACAAGGATTCTTCCATCGATCAAGTGACCCGTAAAATTCTTGATCAGACTCAATCCATCTATGAATCGTTAAAAAATGAATTTGATCAAAGCGCACTCTCTGTACATGGCGTCTTCACCCTGGCATCCATTGTGGGATTTGAAGCAAGTGATGACGTTAACCAAAAACTGATTGCTGGTGTTTTCTACAATCGCCTTGCAATCGATATGCGTTTGCAATCGTCCGTAACTGTTTGTTATGCCCTTTATGATTACTCGCATTGGCGTGATTGTGAAACTAATCCTACGCTTGATTCTCCATACAACACCTATGTCTATCGTGGTTTACCGGTTGGTCCGATTATGAACCCCACATATTCGGTTCTCAAGGCTACATTGGAACCAACAACCAGTGATTATTTCTATTTCTTGGCTGATGTGACAACAGGCAAGGTCTATTATCAGAAAACATATGAAGAACATCTTCAAGATAAAGAAAAGTACATTCAATAGGAGATTTGTATGAAACCAGTTATTATAGGAATTGCAGGCGGGAGTGCTTCCGGAAAAACCTCAATATCTCGAAAAATAAAAGCAGCATTTGATCAATCCCAGTCGGTCGTTATTTTACGCATGGATGACTATTATAAAGATCAGTCGGATCTTGATATGAGTGAGCGGGTCAAGACCAATTATGATCATCCCTTCGCTTTCGATATAGACTTGTTAAACCAGCATTTGGACATTCTGAATCTGCGTCAATGCATTAGCAAGCCGATCTATGATTTTGTGAACCATACACGTTCAAACAAGACTGAACGGATTGAAGGGGTGGATGTCATTGTTCTGGAAGGGCTGATGACTCTGGAAGATGCTTCTTTGCGGAAACGGCTGGATATCAAGGTATTCGTGGATACTCCTGCTGATGTTCGCTTTATCCGGCGCCTTGTACGAGATGTCAAAGAACGCGGACGAACTCTAGAAAGTGTCGTTGATCAGTATAATTCAACAGTGCGACCCATGCATGAGCAGTTTATCGAACCTTCAAAACGGTTCGCGGATGTCATCATCCCTGAAGGCGGTAAAAATGAAGTTGCTATTGACTTGCTGACCACAAAAATAAGTAGTATTATCGAGCATAATATGCTATAATTCGTAAACGAGGTGTGATAAATGTCAGAGAAAATTCCAGTAACGCAAGAAGGGTTTCAAGAACTCCAGAACGAAATCAATCACTTAATTCACGTTGAACGTCCTCAAGTCATTGAAGATTTAAAAGATGCGCGTGCACAAGGTGATCTGTCCGAAAATGCTGACTATGATGCAGCACGTGACCGTCAGGCCCGCGTAGAAGCACGAATTCGCGAACTTGAAAATATTATCAGCAACGTTGTCATTATTTCTGAAGGGGATAAAAAAGGAAAGGCCAGAACAGTTAAACTAGGTTCTACGGTAACCATCCTCGATTTGGAGATGAATCAAGAATTCACTTATTCAATCGTCGGATCTGTTGAGGCAGACCCAATTAATGGAAAGCTCAGTAACGTATCGCCACTTGCTGCAGCAATCATTGATCACAAAGTCAATGAAGAAGTTGAAGTCAATGTGGATAATCCGTATTTAGTTCGAATTATTACAATTAAATAGGAACTTACTCGTTTCAAAGACTATCATATTCAGGTGATATCATGAAACGAGTTTTATTTTGCGCTCTCTTGTTTTTTTCAACGTTGTTCTACAGCGGGAAAAATTTATTGATGCAGGGTTTGGGTGAACACTTAGATGCGTTCACAATAACAATGATCAAAGGAGAACAGCAATACACAAAAGAAGTTGCACCTTATGCAAAACTATCGGATATATTGACTGAAAGTGATTTGACGGATGTTGATTTACGGAAGATTAATTTGAGTTACACCATTAATCAGTTTGATGTTGTCGTACTTCCCCTCATTCAAGAAACAGCGTGCATCTCCATAAATACGGCTGAATTAGCAGAACTCCAAGAACTTACCGGTATTGGTCCATCAACTGCACAGAAGATTATTGATTACCGCACAATGAATGGATCTTTTAAGGAATTGACTGATCTCATGAATGTGAAGGGAATCAAGGAAAAATTATTTGAAAAGATTCGATTAAACTTATGCCTGTAAAAAACAGCTTATTAAATGTTGCGCTGTTTATCGCATTCATTCAATGGGCAAACTCTCCTTGGATAACACTCATTCTTTCCGTTGTCTTTATTGGCCTGATGGTCACATCAAACCAGTTCTCAGCTCTAGTCCTGGTAGTTCTTGTTCTCTTCATAGCTCATACTTTACTGCTTTATCCGATTAATAAGAACCTCCGTGAAGAAACCATTTCGAATGAAACATTTCTAGTTCTCGA
>CALNCD010000205.1 GCA_937874965.1 uncultured Erysipelotrichaceae bacterium
TGGTTGGATAAATCATATTCGCAAAGCCATCACCGAACGCATAAGCCAGAACAGCCGTCTGACGCGTAATGCCGACCAGGTCAACCAGGGAAAGAATCAACGGCATGATCAAGAACGCTTTGGCACTGCTGCTCGGTATGAAAATCTCAAGAATCAGTATAAAAGCAAAGATAATCAGAAGAGCTGAAAACGGATGATGGGAAGCAATCAGGAGGTACAGACTATTCAGTATTGTATCCATGATCTGTCCGGAAGCCATAATCTGCTTAACACTCAATGCCAAGAGAATTAAGAGGGCTGCAGGCAGGATATCCAGAATCCCTTTCAGAAAATCCTGAATCAAAGATCCTTGTGTATTCATGGAGACACGGCCGGCAAGCAATGAGCCGATCATCAGAAAAACCGCCATCACAATCATGGTGTAATCTGAAAGAGAACGAATAAAGAAAGCAAGAATCACATAGATTACAACCAGTCCCATTGCTGCTGAGAAAACAAGCGTCGCTTTTTTCAAGGCTTGATTATGGATAAGCGTTTCAACATCCAAGGTCTGCAAGGATTCTTTTTTTCGGCGGTCCTCCTGATACGTCAATGATTGATCCGGGCGGGCTTCAATACGGCGGCAATACCGTTCCAGGAAAAAGAGATAAAGAAAGTAGACAACGGCAAAGAAGATGATTCTCAGGAGAACGCCTGAAAACAAGGGCAGACCGGCAATGTCTTGGGCAATTCCGATGGTAAACGGATTAAATGTCCCGCTGGCAAACCCTAATCCAACCGCCAGAACACTGATGCCAAGTCCGACCAATGTATCAAATCCAAGACTCAATGCAACCAGTATGGCTATCGGGACTAAGGTCAATGTTTCTTCAAACATGCCCAGCACTGAGCCAAGCGCCATGCTGAAGAAAACAATGACCCGAATCAACCGGTACTTGGAAGTCTGATAGCGTTGGACTGCGACAGCAACAATGTAATTGAGAACACCGCTTCTGTCCAGAACGAGAAATGATCCACCGATAATTGCTATTACGCCGATGATCACAATCGCCGTCAGGGCATCTTCACTGGCAAAGACTTCGAAAGGGGCCGTGAAAAAATGCCAGAGCGGTAAACGTGATGCATTCGCAAGAAGATGATAAGTCCCTTCCACAACACGGGATTGTCCATCGACAATAACCCGGTCGAAACTGCCTTGAGGAATAATTTGCGTTAAGATCATGGCTGCAACCATAATCAATACTAAGACAGCAATGGTATTCATAAATGATTTCTTGCTGATGGATAATCCTGATTCTTTTTTCATGAAAATCTCCTTGAGTATTATCATAGCTTGTTCTACGTAAATAGCAAGTCTCTCTTTACATCTTTAGGAGATGTTTCATATAATACCCTTAGCGAGGTACTTATGAAAAGCACTGGCATCATCACCGAATACAACCCCTTCCATAACGGACACATTTATCATATCCAGCAAGCACGTGAACTAACTCATTGCGATGTGCTGATCGCGGTAATGTCGCCGAATTTCGTTCAACGAGGCGAACCGGCCATTCTTTCCAAATGGGAACGAACAGCTGCCGCACTTCACCACGGCGTAGATCTGGTGATTGAATTACCCACGGTATTCGCTACACAAAGTGCCCAGCAATTTGCGGATGCCGGCATTTCATTACTCAATCATATGGGAATAAATTCCCTTGTCTTCGGTTCAGAAAGCAATGATATGGAAACGCTGCTGGATCTTGCCTCCTTGCCGATCAATATCAACAGTTTTAAAGAACTCATGAAACAAGGCAACAGCTACCCAAAAGCCCTCTCTCTGCTCTCCAAGGAAGCCTATCCTAACGATATTCTAGCCATAGCCTACCTTAAAAGCCTGCAGAAGTATCCCATAACTCCCTTCAGCATCCAGCGAACCAATGGCTATAACTCGCTCGAGATGACCTCCTCGATAAGCAGCGCCAGCGCCATCCGCCAAGCCCTGTTCCATCATGAAGACACTGCACATACGACGCCGCTGACCCTACAAGGATTCTTTCCGCAGCTGGATGATTATTATCCCATGATCCGGCAAGTACTCATGACCCACAGCGCTTCCCAGCTGCAGACCTTGCTTTTAATGGATGAGGGGATTGAGAACCTGCTGATTAAGAACGCATTTCACTATCCATCATTTTCAGGCTTTTTAAACGCATCGATTTCCAGACGCTACTCGAAAAGCCGGATTCAGCGAATCCTCGTTCATCTTCTCTTGAACCACCCTAAAACTCTGAATACCATTGCCGTCAGAGCTCCCAGGGTCCTTGGCTTCAACGAGATCGGCCAACAGTATCTGAAACACCTAAGTGACCAGGAAATTCCCTATGTCACAACATTCAAGCATTATCAAAATGATTTGCGTCAGCTTGAGTACCAAGCGACAGCCCTTTACAGCCTGGTCTTCCCCGAAGAACAACAAAAAAGACTGCTTCATGATGAAGTCAGTCAATTGATTCGGATTTAATTAAAGCTGGACATTATGGTAAACGTGCTGAACATCGTCCACATCATCCAACATCCGGGTAAGGCGCTCGAAGAGCTGCACATCATCATCAGTCTCAAGGGCAACGGTTTCCTGAGGCAGGAAAGTAACTTCCAAGCCATCATAATTCAATTCACCGAAAGTACTGTCCAGTGCCTCTTTAGCCTTATACAGATCCGCAGGGTTCACCAAAACACTCAATTCGCCTTCGTTATTCTCTAGGTCGATTACATCGACGTCTGCTTCCAGCAGCGCTTCGAGAACCGCTTCCTCAGGCTGTCCAGAGAAAGAAAGCAAACCCACATTGTCATAGAAATGCAAAACGCTTCCGCTGACACCCATCTTTCCTTTTGACTTGGTGAAGCAATTACGCACTTCACTGACGGTACGGTTGACATTATCCGTCAAACAATCAACGATGAACGTTGATGCTCCAGGACCGAAACCTTCATAGCGATATTCGTTGTAATTCTCCGCATCGCCGCCTTTGGCTTTATCAACAGCCCGTTTGATAACATCGGCTGGCACTTGATTCGCTCGTGCTTTTTCAATTACCCGTTTTAATCCTGTATTCATTTCCGGATCAGGTTCGCCTGCTTTGGCAGCCATATAGATTTCTTTCCCGAACCGTGAATACACTTTTGCTTTAGCGTTCGCCGTTTTCTCCATTGAGGCTTTACGGACTTCATACGCTCTTCCCATACTCCACTTCCTTTCACACTGAATTATTATACAACACACCATCCAAAAATCAAAGAACCACTTACTTTGCGACGCTCTTTCGTAGAAGGAAAACCAAACCGTAACCGATAGCCAGCAAAATAAGACCGCCAGTAAATTCGATGAGATTAAAAGCAGGGAAATCCTTCAGCAGCTGCACCAAGGAACCCGCAACAAAGCCGAGAATCACCAGATAAGAAGCCTGTTCATGATCACGAAGCTGCTTTTCCAACACACCGGTCAGCAGGACAGTTCCAAGAATTATTCCGAGAATGAGCGGCAACAAAAAGCCGATATCCAGCGATTTGATGGCATGCAATGTCCGATCATAGATACCAAAGGTCAACAGCAAATAAGACGTGCTGATCCCAGGCAAGATCAAGGCAACAGCAACAGGTATCCCTGCAGCAACAAGAATAAGAATCCACTTCAGATCAATGGAACCGGTATAACCGCTGTAATTCGGTTGAAACAGTGAGATAATCACTGTGATCAAAACACCGATGACAAAGAAGGAACTCTGCTTGACAAAAGCGAAAGATCTTCCTGGCCGTACGGAAACCTTGTTCACAATCTCCATCATGCTGGAAAGGATAACGCCGAGAAAGAAAAACATCGTCAATACACGGTAGTTCGTTAGGAAAAACGAAATAACAGGCGAAAACAAGGCGATTCCAACGATTGTGCCGCTGCCGATCATGACCATTTTTTTAAGTTTATAGGCTCTGCCATGCAACAACTCATTCACTGAATGAATTGCCTCATCAAATACATCCAGAACGATCATCATCGTTCCCCCGCTCAGGCCAGGGATCAAGAAGGATAAACCTATTAATATGCCTTTCAGAAATGCTATCACACGACCCTCCACACTCTGCAACTATCATATCATAAAAGAAGACCGAATATTCGGTCTTAATCTCTAAATTCGACGTTGTTTTTTTCCTTCAAATCACTCACAACCTTCACCATGGCTTGATTGATTTCCTCCTCATTCAACGTCTGACGCTCACTTTGGAAGGTCAGTTTCAACGTTAATGACTTTTTATTCAATCCCAATGCCGAGGACGTAAAGACATCACTGACCATGACATCCTTCAAGAACGGCTTGCCCGCCTGGTGAATGGTCTTCAATAACGCCGCAGATGGCGTTGAGCTGCCGACGATCGCTGCAATATCCCGCGTAACACTCGGGTAACGGACAATAGGCTTTGCCTGAATCTTGGCTTGCTTCAGAGCAAACAGCTTTGTTAATGAAATTTCCGCGTAAAGCACTTCTTTGAGCTTGTACCTTTTTGCTTGAGTCGGGTGAATCTGACCGAAATAGCCGATCAGCTGCCGATCAACAATGAGTTTTGCACTTCTTCCAGGATGATAAAGCTCAATGTTATCATCATTTGCTTCCACACTGATGCGGTTTTCATTATATCCCAGTTTCGAAAGCAAGCGAATCAGAATTCCCTTAACCGTATAGAAATCTGAAGGAATCATAATCCCTTGCCAATTGGGGCTCATCAAGGCATTTGTCCCGATAACAGCCAGCCGGTTCTCATTGACTTGTTCACCATAAACCACGCTTTGTTCAAAGTAATACCCTTCGGTATTTTTGTTTGCGCTGTTATATGCTAGCATTTCCAGTTCGCTTTGAACCAATTGATTCCGGACATAGGCGCGCTCTTCGCTCAAAGGCGATAAGAGCTGGTACGGATTGACCAAGGCGTCCAACCCATTTGTTTTGTCTTTGGAAACCAAAGTATAGGTCACAACCTGATTCAGGCCGAATCCAATCAAAGTTGATTCGATCAACCGGATGTTACGCTGCAGAGGGGTCAGCTGACCGATGGTCTGCGGCAAGAGCGGCAAAGTCGACTCGATGGTATCATACCCGACAATTCGAATGACCTCTTCGATAAGGTCTTCCCCGATCAGGATATCTTGGCGATATGAAGGAATCGTTGTAAAGAAGACTTCATGTTCTTCAAGACGAGGCTGGAAATCCAGACGTTTAAAGACATCATAGATTGTATCGACGCTGAGATTCGTCCCCAGAACCGCATTGACCTTTGACGCAGTCACCATGACTTCCGTCGGTGAATAGTCAACTGGCTTCACACTGATCAGCGCTTCGAGATCTTTCGCATCCGCATACTCAACCAGCAATTCCACTGCTCTCTCCATGGCCAGCTGTCCTGCCAAAGGATCCATGGGCTTGCTGTAGCGTTGAGAACTCTCTGTCGATAATCCAAGCCGCTTTGCCGTTTTACGGATGGAAATCATCTCAAAGCCAGCCACCTCAATCACAAGGCTTGTAGTGGTTGAACGAATCATTGAATCGCCAAGTCCCATGATCCCTGCAATACCGATCGGTTCATTGCCGCTTGTAATCACGATATCCTCTTCAAGCAAATGGTACGTTTCACCATCGAGGGCAACAACATCCTGATTCAAGCCATCCTTGACAGTTATTTCAGGTGTTGAAAATGAAGCAAAGTCATAGAAATGCATCGGCTGGCCAGTTTCCAGCATGACAAGGTTCGAAATATCCACCACGTTATTAATGGATTTAATCCCGCTGCTGTGTAACGCCTGGACAATCCAAGGGGCTGAAGGTTTGATTGTCACTGAACCGATGACCTTGGCAAGAAAATGAAGATTCTTCTCAGTGAATGAATGGACTGCAAATGAGGTGGATTGACCCTCGTTCATCAAATGCCTGGATGCAGGCAATGTGACATGACGATCAAAGATTGCACCGACCTCTTTCGCAATCGCAAACATGGAGAGAAAATCAGAGCGGTTCGGTGTCTGTTTGATATCCAGAACAGTGTCATCAAGGCCCAAAACAGCCAACGGCTCTGATCCTGGTTCGGTCCACTCAGGCAGAACCTCAATGCCGGTCTTGCTCGCTTCAGAAACATACTTCTCATTCACTCCCAGTTCAAGCAGCGAACAGATCATGCCATTGGACTGCTGACCTCGAATCGAACTGCTGCGGATCAGTCCGCCTGGCAACTGTGCACCATCCAAAGCGACGATAACATGCTGGCCGGCGCGGACATTCGGAGCACCGCACACAATCTGCAATGTTTCAGAACCGACATCCACTTGGCAAACATGAAGATGATCGCTGTCCGGGTGATCAACGCACGCGACAATAATACCTACGACACAATGCGGAGCTATCGCTACCGGATCAGTGGATTCAACCTCTAAACCCGCATTGGTGAGCCCTTCACCAAGGGCATGAGGCGTAATTCCCTCCAGATCCACAAGTCGGGTCAGCCATTGATAACTAACTTTCATACGTCCTCCTATTCAAACCGCTCAAACTGTTTCAAGAACCGTAAATCGTTCTGATACAGCAGACGAATATCTTCAATTCCATACTTCAATAAGGCAACCCGTTCTATTCCTAACCCGAATGCAAAACCAGTCAGGTTATCATCACTGCTGTAACCAGCCATTTCCAATACTGCAGGATGAACCATACCCGCACCAAGAATTTCAATCCAGCCCGTATGCTTGCACGTGCTGCACCCTTTACCATCGCAAATATGACACGAGACGTCCACTTCAACACTTGGTTCGGTAAACTGGAAGTAACTCGGCCTGAAACGGATTCTACGCTTATCACCCAGAACCCTTTTGGCCATCAACTCCAATGTTCCCTTAAGATCACTGATTGTTATCCCTTTGCCGACGACCAATCCCTCCATCTGAGTAAATTGATGGGAATGAGTTGCATCATCATCATCACGACGATACACTTTCCCAGGGCAGACAACCTTGATCGGATATGAAGGTGCATAGCTTTCCAGCGTGCAACAGCAACTGCTCCGTAATATAAAATGTATCCTGCATATCGCGAGCGGGATGATCAGGCGGAATATTCGCTCTCTCAAAGTTGTAGAGATCATACTCGACCTCGTCCCCCTCAACGACAAGATACCCCATTTCACGAAAAACATCTTCCAGTTCACGTTGAACACTGACCAAAGGGTTTTGCGCCCCTAAGTTGAACTGGACACCTGGCAACGACAGATCAATAGCTTCTGATTGAAGCTTTCTGGCAAGCTGCTGCGCTTCAAGAGCCTGTGTCAATTGTTCCACCTGTTTCTCCAATGTCTGCTTCAGCTGATTCACCT
>CALNCD010000206.1 GCA_937874965.1 uncultured Erysipelotrichaceae bacterium
TGCCATGCGCCGTTTCGGTAGTGATAAACCGGATATGCGCTTCGGGTTGGAATTGCAGGATATCAGCAGCATTCTTGCGAAGACAGAATTTCAGGGATTCCAGAATGCGTTAAGCAGCAAGGGCTCAGTGCAATGCATTGTTGCACCATTCGGTGATCATCTGACCCGCAAAGAGCAGGATCGTTACATTGAGATTGCGAAAAAAGCCGGTGCGAAGGGCTGCGTAATTTTGAAAGTAGCGAATGAAGAACTCACGGGAAGTGCTGCGAAATTCCTGAGCGAGAGTGAGAAGCAAGCGCTGATGACAGTTCTGGATCTGCATGACCAGGATACAGTTTTCATTGTTGCTGACCAAACGAAGCGTGTCTACAGTGCCTTGAATGCAGTTCGCTTGGCCTTGCGCGACCAATTTGAATTAGTGAATGATGACGATTTCAAATATTGCTGGGTGGTTGATTTCCCATTGTTTGATTATGATGAGGAAGAGTCACGGATTGTGGCTGCCCACCATCCGTTTACAAAGCCTAAGGAAAGCGACATTGCCAAGCTTGACAGTGCACCTCTGGAGGTGATTTCCTGTGCGTATGATTTAGTCCTGAACGGGTTTGAGCTTGTCAGCGGATCTTTGCGGATCCATGATCAGGATTTACAGGAAAAGGTGTTCGAGGTCGTTGGCTTCAGTGAGCAGGAAATCAAGGATAAGTTCGGTTTCTTTGTTGATGCTTTGCAGTATGGAACTCCTCCTCATGGCGGAATGGCTTTCGGTGTCGATCGGTATGCGATGCTGCTAACGCATTCTGAATCTATTCGGGATGTGATCGCTTATCCAAAAGTGGCGAGTGCCCGCTGTTTGATGACCGATGCACCTGCACCTGCCACATCAAAGCAATTGAATGAATTGCATCTGGAAATTGTTGAAGGAAAAAAATAAAAGTCAAGTCTACTTCTCAGGAAACAGAGTATGGTATAATGAAAGTACCCAAAAGGAACATGTATTTCCAACATTAATTTATACGGGAATTCGGACGTTAGATGTACGGTGTTGAATGCTTTCTTTGAAAGATCCTAATGTATGTCTGCAGAATACCCACCTGTTTATACAGGGAATAAATAACCTTTTGGGTTGATTGAATACTTAGCCTCTGATTTATCAGGGGCTTTCATCGTTCAGGAGGTTGTATGGAAATCTGGGATAGCTATGATAAAAACGGTGTTAAGATGGCACAGGATCTGATCCGGGGTGAACCGATTCCGGCAGGACTCTATCACGCTGTCAGTGAGGTTTTGCTGGTGCATCAGGATAAAACCGTTTTAATGATGCGACGGGATCTGGTCAAAGAACCCTATCCTGGATACGAGGAGGCCAGTGCAGGAGGTAGTCTTCTCAAAGGAGAATCATTTCGTGATGGGGCTCTTCGAGAGTTGCGAGAGGAGTGCGGCATTCATCAGATTGATGGGATGGAAAGCTATGCCAGAACCAGGACCGGAAAGACAATATATACCGGATTTTTAGTACGGACTTCGCAATCAAAAGACAGTGTTCTGCTCCAGGAGGGGGAAACAATTGCTTACCGATGGGTTTCCTGGGAAGATTTTGTTCGGTTTATTAAATCCGATCAGGCAATGCCTGGGCAGCAAAAACGTCTTGTCCCGAATTTAGGAAAACTCGAGTCCATGCTGCGATCTATGAAGACACGGTGAAAAAGTTCTAGTTGACACACTGTCGGTCTCTGGGTATAATGAAAACTATGAAAAGGAGCGTTCCCATGGTTAAATCTGTTATGATGATGATGTCTAATAATACAAAACAATGGGTACTCGCTGCTAGTAATTCAACAACTCATTAATTTTGTGTTGAAACGCTCAGGAAGTACTCGGTGTACTTCCTTTTTTTATTGAATGATCGGGGTGAAGAGAATGGAAACAATTGTAGAGCTTAGAAATGTTTCGAAAACATTTAAAGGAAAAGCCGGCAGCATTGAGGCATTGAAGTCGATTAACCTGCGTGTTGGGGCTTCTGAAGTCTTTGGAATTATCGGTCTGAGCGGTGCTGGTAAATCTACCCTTATCCGTACAGTGAACCTTTTGGAGAAGCCCGACAGTGGCCATGTCTTGATCCAAGGAGTTGACTTGCAAACCTTGAGTGCCAAGCAGCTTTTGGGAACGCGGCATTCCATAGGCATGATATTCCAATCCTTCAACTTAATCAAACAGAAGTCGGTTTTGGATAATGTCTGCTTTCCGCTTGAGATTAGCGGTATCTCCAAAACAGAGGCAAAAAAACGGGCCTTGGAAGTTCTGGAACTTGTCGGGGTCAGTGATAAGGTCAGTGCCTATCCCTCCCAATTGAGCGGTGGACAGCAGCAGCGGGTTGCGATTGCACGGGCGATTGCCAATAACCCATCCATCTTGCTCTGTGATGAAGCGACTTCTGCCCTTGATCCAGAGACGACAGAATCCATCCTTTCGCTTCTCACAACGATTAATGAACGTTTAGGCCTTACGATTCTTGTCATTACCCATGAAATGAGCGTGATTGAAGCCATCTGTGATCGTGTTGCGATTTTAAGTGATGGTGAAATCGTTGAAACCGGATGGGTCAGCGATGTATTCAAGAGTCCGCAAAGTGATATGGGCAAGCGTCTGATCGCGCCAAGAAATGAACCACAGGGTGTTCTCGGGAAAAATCAGATCCGTGTTGTCTTCGATGGAACCCACACCAACGAACCAGTGATTGCGGCTATGATCTTGGAAACGGGGAAATTGGTGAATATCATGTACGCGAATACCAAGACGCTGAATGGCCGGATGTTCGGGGAAATGATTCTTGAATTGCCAGAGGATCCTGCGGATCAGTTCCGAATGTGTCAGTATCTGGATCACAAGCAGGTCAGTTATTCAAGGGGGTCAGCACATGATTGATAATCTCGTTCCCATCATGTTTGATGGGGTCAAAGAAACCTTGTACATGGTTATTGTCAGTACCTCGCTTGCTTATCTGTTTGGGTTGCCTCTCGGGATTCTGCTGGTTGTAAGTGATGATAAAGGAATAAGGCCGATGAAAGTCTTGAACCGTGTTCTTTCCTTCCTGAACAATA
>CALNCD010000207.1 GCA_937874965.1 uncultured Erysipelotrichaceae bacterium
AGATGAGCAAGCAAATGCTCGATTACTGTAAAGAAAAAGGGGTCTTGTCCGTGCCTGGATCATTTACCCCCTCTGAGATTGCGGAATCATTTGCGAATGGTGCTGACATTGTGAAGGTATTTCCTGCCAATGAAGTCAGTTACAGCTATGCCAAGAAAGTCTGTGAACCGATGGGTGATCTTGCATTGATGGCTGTGGGCGGTGCGAATGTCAAGGAAGTTTTTGCCAGCGGATATCAGTATATCGGCACAGCGGGCGGATTATTCAACAAGGCTGACATCAAGGCCCAGGATGTTGAAAAAATGAAAGAATCATTGACATTGTTCATCCAGGAACTTTAGAATCTATAAAGGTGATAGTATGGCCCTTACCCAAAGACAGCAGAATATCCTGCATATTCTGACCCGTGAACAACATTATGTTACGGTCGCTTCGATCGCCGAAGAACTCGGTGTCTCGAATCGGACCATCCATAGTGATCTGAATGCTATTGTAAAAAGTGATAGCAGTTTTCAGATTGAAAAAAAGCAAGGGGTAGGCGTCAGGCTGCTAAGCACACAGCTGCAATCCAACCGATTGGTTATCTCGGATACCAATCTTCGGAAGATCCGCATTATCCGGATGCTTCTGTTTGAACATCAAAGTGTAACCATCAATGAGTTGTCCTTGAAATTCTATGTCAGTTCAACCTCGATTTCCCAGGATTTCAATGAGATCCGCCAGTCCTTTCTGGATGGGGAATGCGTTGAATTGGTCAGTGACCATAACGGTACCCGTTTCATCGGGAATGAGCAGCAGATTCAGAAGACCATGTTGCGCTTCAATGATTTCCTCTTGGATCTTGCCGGCGAAGGTTTAGAGACTCTGGATGATGTCTCATATCTCTATCCCTACTATGGGAAGAACCTGGTCGATATCTGCCTGGATGTTATCCTTTCGCTTGAAAACTACAATCTCTACAATGTTGCTAAACACTATGAAGTGAATGTGTTCAATGAACTGGTGGTGATGAGTTTCCGGCTTATGAAGGGGAAGCATATTGAAGTGGTTCACAATGCGTTGAAGGTTGATGAAGTCCTGGCGATGAAGAATTATCTGATTGCCAAGGATTTGCTGGAAATGCTGGCTCTTCAGATGGGATTTTCCTACTCTGAACCTGATATCTACAGCCTATCGATGTACTTGCAGGCCAATCGTCTGGAGTTCAACCCGTCATCCAAGCGGATTGATCAGGAGTTTGAACCGATTGTCATGCATATGATCGAACGGATGTCCTTGTGTGTCGGAGTTTCCTTGGTGGAGGATCAAGAACTCTACCGCAATGTTCTGGTTCATCTTTATCATATGGTCTATCGGATGAAGCATAAGATCTATATCCGTAATCCTTTGCTGAATGAAATCAAAGAAGAATTCCGGCTGATGTTTGATTTGACGTGGCTGGTGGTTGACGATGAGCGTGAACACTTGGAGATTGATATTACCGAAGACGAAGTCGGCTTTCTGATGCTGCATTTCCAGCAAGCCATCGACAAAGTGGTGAAAAGCAAACGGGTTCTGGTGGTTTGTCCGAATGGGGTTGTCTCTTCTGGTTTTATTATCAGCCGGATTAAAACAATCCTGCCTCCTTTGGACATTGTTGAGTCAGTTTCCTCTGAAGGGGCATCCCGTTTTGATTTGGAGCATATTGACCTTATTATCTCAACGATTCCTTTGGCGGTAAAGGATAAACCGATTGTCGTCGTATCGCCCTTGATTACGGAAAAGGATCTAGAGGCAATCAATAAACTGTACCAACAGAATCTGGTGAGTTCCTCATCAAGTCCTGTGAAGTCATTTACAGCCATAGCCCCTTATATCCTGCCCGAGCTGGTCTTTATGGATCAGAAGGCCCAGACAATGGCTGAAGTCCTGAATCAGGTTGCCGATGTTCTGGAAGCAATGGATGACGTGACGCCTCTTTATCGTCAATCCTTGTTTGATCGGGAAGATCAAGGAGGAACAGATCTCTCAAGCGGAGCAGCAGTACCCCATGGTTCATTGGATGAAGTAAAGAAAACGCGGATTGTAATCTGGGTAAACCAGCACGGGATTAAATGGGGAAAGTCATCGGTTCGCGTTGTTGTGTTCTTTGTGCTGTCCCGCCATGATCTAGGTCTTGCGAAACAGCTTCTGGAGGATATCTTCAGGTTGGTGAAATCAAAGAAATACTTGAATACGTTCTTTATCCATTTGAATAAAGAAGAAGTGACTATTTTATTAAAAGGAGGCAGAGACCTTGATTGAAAAAGATTTGGTCTTTCTGGATGCTGATCTTTCGAGTCGGGAAGCAGTACTGGATACGATTATTGAGAAAGCAGACCAACTTAATTATCTGAGTGATAAATCGGTATTTAAAGAGGGTGTATTAGAGCGTGAGGAAACAATACCGACATCTGTTGGTTTCAAGGTTGCGATACCTCATTGCCGCAGCGATGTTGTGAATCATCCCTTTGTTGCCTTTATGCGGACCACGCAGGACTTTATTTGGGATACGCGTAATAACGAAACCGTGGATTTCATCTTTATGATCGGGGTTCCGGAATCGTCCGGAGACAACTTGCATCTGAAGTTTCTGTCTGCAATCAGCCGTAAGCTGATGAAAGAAGAATTCAGGGATTCGCTTCGCTCAGCGAAAACAACCCAGGAGGCTTATGATATCCTGGAAAGCATTAATCAAAGCATTGGAGGATAGAACATGAAAATTATTGGAGTGACCGCTTGTCCAACAGGCATTGCCCATACCTATATGGCGCAGGAATGTCTTGAGAGTGAATGCAAGCGTCGTGGCTTTGAGTATAAAATTGAGACTCAGGGCAGTATTGGAATTGAAAATGAATTGACAGAGGCAGATGTTGAATCTGCAGATGTCGTGATTCTCGCCGTCAGTATTACGATTGAAGGGGAAGAGCGTTTCGAAGGCAAGCCGATTATCCGTGCCAGTGTCGATCGAGCGATTTCAGATGTTGTACGGTTGGTGGATGAAGCGGTTGCGTTAACCCAGAACTCATAGGAGAAAGAAAACATGAAAGCATTTTTTAAAGATGTGCAGAAGCACCTTTTAAGTGGTGTTTCATTTATGATGCCCATTGTCGTTGCAGGAGGGGTAATCCTGGCAATCTCATTACTTGGAGCAAAGCAGACGGAAACCGGATTGGTGCCGAATGGCGCAATCATGACCTATTTGAATCAGCTTGGAAAAGCTGGAATGACATTGATGATTCCGGTTTTTGCCGGATACATCGCGTATTCTGTCGCAGGTCGTCCTGGATTGACACCAGGATTTATCTTGGGGTATATTGCCAACAGCGCCATTACTGTTAATGGGGTGGATGTCAAGGCTGGATTTTTAGGGGCACTATTGCTTGGTCTATTGGCAGGGTACATGGCAAAATGGATGAAGGGATGGAAAATCGCTAAAAACAAAACCATCCGGACGATCATGCCAATTCTGATTATTCCGATCGGGACCGTTATTGTCCTGGGATTTGCGTATTACTTTATTATCGCAACACCGGTGTCTTATCTGATGACGTGGTTGACCCAATTGATGGTTACCTTGAATGGGGGAAGTAAAGTCGTCTTTGCAACCTTTATGGGAGTCTTTGCGGAAATTGATTTCGGCGGACCGGTGACCAAATCCGTTTCGATGTTTACTTTAGCCTTGATCAATGAAGGGGTTGCAGGTCCTAATGGTATCTTCAGAATTCTAGTGGCAGTTCCTCCGATCGGTATCTTCTTATCAACGCTGATTGCAAGAAACAAGTATACAGAAGAAGAACGTGATAACGCGAAAGCCGTT
>CALNCD010000208.1 GCA_937874965.1 uncultured Erysipelotrichaceae bacterium
GGATGTGATAAAACAGTGATGGAGGAGAACCTGGAATCGAATAAAGACGATCACCCTTTTCACCAAGCTGGGGCAAAGAGGAAAGTAAACTCCATGTATACGGATGACGCGGATCATAGAAAACCTCGTCGACATTACCGATTTCAATAATCTGCCCGCAATACATGACTGCAACCTTATCGGCAACGCTGGCAACCACGCCTAAGTCATGGGTAATATAAACAGTCGTGAAATTGAAATCACGCTGCAAATCTTTGATCAGTGTTAATATCTGTGCTTGAATAGTCACATCAAGCGCAGTTGTCGGTTCATCACAAATCAAGATAGTAGGCTTGCAAGCAAGAGCAATCGCAATGACAATACGCTGACGCATACCGCCAGAATACTGGAATGGGTACTCGTCAAATCGATTCTTTGCATCAACAATACCGACTTTCTCCATCAGGTCAATCGCCATTTCTTTTGCTTCAGACTTCGTTTTTTTCTGATGCTTAATGATGACTTCAGCAATCTGTGAACCAATTGTACGAATCGGATTCAATGATGTCATAGGATCCTGGAAAACCGTTGCGATTTTAAGACCTCTGATTTTTTCCCATTGTTTATCCGTTTTAAACTTCGAAATGTCCTCACCTTCAAATTCGATTGATCCACCAGCAATTCTGCCATTAGAATCAATCATTCCTGTAAAAGTCTTCGTTAACACTGACTTCCCAGATCCAGATTCGCCAACAATCGCAAGTGTCTCTCCCTCAACGATATCAACGGAAACATTCCGAATTGCTTTGAGTTCCTGATCCCGTACTTTGAAGACAACCTCAAGGTCCTTAGCAGATAGTAATACATTTTTTTCCATAAGAACCTCCTATCGATGTGTACGTGGATCAGATGCATCACCCAGTGATTGACCCAGTACGTAAAGTGAAATTGTGATCAGCGCGAGGACTCCGACTGGAATCCAGAACAAGTGTGGGTATGTGGTAATAAACGGCGTGTAACGGGAAATTAACCGCCCTAATGAAGCCACTTGCTCAGGCAACCCAATGCCTAACCAAGATAAGAAGACTTCAGTGGAAATGAAACTTGGGATATAGTTTGTAACCATTGTAACAATTACAGAAACAAGATATGGAAGAATATTCTTCGTTATCATCCGCAGCAGCGGAGTTCCTAATGTTTGCGATGCAAGGTTATACTCGCGATCACGGATGATCATCACCTGAACACGAATCGAGTATGCGACACTGATCCAGGTTGTTACTGTTAATGCGAACACCAGCGGCCAAAATCCTCGACCGATGACATACACCAGAATAATAACCAGCAACTGATAAGGGATATTAGAGACAACATTGTATATTTCGATCATGAACTTATCAACGGTCTTTGAAAATCCCCAGATGGCACCGACAACAATTCCCAATACCATAACAATAATCGTTGAAATGAATCCGATAAGAATAGATGTCTGAGCACCGGCCCAGGTAGCATCAAACAAGTTATTACCGTTCTGATCCGTTCCGAAAAGATACTCTAGACTTGGCGGAAGAAATTTCTTGCTTCCATCCAGGATGTTGGGCATTTCTATAGGATTGTAATGACTCAGCAGCGGCTGAATCATTGCGATAGCAATAATCGTGACAGCAATAATAAGCATGAATATCGTAGTCTTTTTACCAAAAAATTGCCGAAGTGTTGCTTTCCAGTATGAGTAGCGAGGTGCTGAGAGATGTTCAGAGGCTGTCTCATCAACTTTGACAAATTCAAATTGATTCTCTGTCATGTTTAGCCTCCTTTTCTCGTAGTCAGGCGGATACGCGGGTCAAATTTAGATACCAGCAAGTCGCCTAGTAAAAGTCCAACAACAGATATTGTTGTAAATATTAAGGTAAGTGCAATAACCATCGGGTTATTGTAGCCAGTGATTGCGTCAGGAAGCATTTTCCCCATGCCAGGAACAGAAAAGACTGTTTCGGTTATCAATGCACCGGAAAGCACAGAGATAATGGATGATGGAATACCCTGAACAACAGGAATCATTGCATTCTTAAGAATGTGACGATTGAAAACCTCTTTTTTGCTTAACCCTTTTGCATAAGCAAACTTAACATAGTCAGCACTGGACTGGTCAATGGTGTACCGCCGGACCCAAGTTAGTATACCCGGTAAATTCAGCAGGAATAGCACCAGAACCGGAAGGACATAAGAGATAGGATTATGAGCACCGAAGAATGGGAATTTATCCGGTAGTCCAAATAATGAAGCACCGACAACGCTCATGAAGTATATCAAAGCTAGGCTTGGTAGCGCAATTAATACAGTAATAAATCCAATTCCAATACGATCGAAATAAGATCCTTTACGGCGAGCCAAAGTCATTCCTAATGGAATACCGATTCCATAAGCAAGAACTAAAGCAATGATCCCAATAACAGATGATGTCTGAATCATTGATGGATCTTGATATCGCGAATCACACAGTGCATAGTTATCACCATACAATTGCGTCTCCGCATCAGTTATCGAACCGCTCGACTTATACTTACAGGAATGCAACAATGCAGACGAGTTCTTTGTCGTACCATCATAGAAAGTAGTTGGTGAATTTTCATACGATCCTTGCCCTTGCGTAATCACAGAGAAAGCCTCTTGACCACTATATGACGGGTAGGAAGTACCTAAGTTCAATTCAATGAAATTCTGATGTATAAACGGAAATGATGTATCAAAATAAACCAAATACTTATGTGTACATCCAGTACACATCAAAGCAGGAACCCCATTAGTATCGCTGCCGAAATAGACTTTACGTTCAATATTCGGATTCTGCGCATCACTAACAGCTGAAGATGTATCAATCTGTATCAGTTTAGAATAGAAGGAACCGATTCTTTGTAGCATAGGAATTTCCCGCGTTGCATAAATGAGATTATCTGAGTTCGTATTGTAACCAATTGTGTAGGAACCAGCATTTTCGCTTGCCCATTCCTGGATTTGCGTTGATTTTGGTGCCATACAGCTACTATAAGAATCTGCGTAATTTGCAGCACAAATATCCTGTTGCTCAACATACTCGATGTATCCCAACCGTTCTAGTGTATTATTCTTATACTGGGCTAATGTATCGGGTTTTGAAAGCAATTTATTGATGGTTGTGTCACCCTTAAATACGTTCTCACGTGGAACCAATCCATATACCATGACAAATACTACAGAAACCACTAAAAAAATTGAAACCAGTGATCTGAGTATTCGAGAAAGAATATATCTTTTCATTTTTTCCTCCTAACAGTTAAAAAAGAAGGATTGAGAATCAACCTCAATCCCTCTTTGTGGTCAAATCAATTACTGTTCAACTTTAGCACTTTCAGTCTTAAACTTTTCAAGTGCAGTGTTATATTCAGCTGTGGTAACAGTCTTGTCCTGAATCTGAACACCCTTGAACTTGTACTCAGCCAAACCAACTGGTGAATACTGACGAACAAACGGAACTAATTTAGTAACAGTAGGATTACCACCATCTGTCTGCAATGGAATCTGAATTGCATTATCGATCAGCCAAGCGTCAGCTTTAGCATACAAAGCATAACGGTTGTTGATATCAGATGTTTCAGCATCAGCAGCTTCTAACATTGCTTTATAGTCGTATAGACCAATCTGTGTCTTAACTGCTTTTTCCTGAGCAGTTGCAACATCGTCGATTGATAAACCGATACTTGTCAGCATGTCTCCAGTTGAAGGATTGAAGACTTCCAAGTAGGATTTAGGATCCTGGTAATCAGGGCTCCATCCAGAAGCATTTGAAATATCATAGTCAGTGGCTTCAGGTGAATCGGCTTCGTATGTAGCGCCGTAATAGGAATCATGGTCTGTTGTAACAACATTAATAATGACGTTTTCTTTGCCTAAAGAAGCTTCAACAGATGCTTTCAGAGCATTTGCCTGAGCAATACCCAAAGCACTTGTCTGATCCTGGATAAAGTCTAACTGGATTGGCCAAGAAACATTGAGTTCAGCCTTTGCAGCAGCAAGTAATGCCTTTGCAGTCTCAACATTGTATGTTGAATTCTGCGCTTCAGCAGTATCGAAGTTTGCATACTTAGTTGCATCGATAGCCTTCAGTTCCTTTTCAACAGCATCGCCATATGGCTTTTCATCAACGTTAACGAAAGTCGTTGGTGTAAACTGATTACGGATTGCAACAGTCTTCAAATCTTCGCCCTTACCAATTGCAAGGTAAGCGGACTTGTCGATAGCATATTGGATAGCATTTCTGAAGTTCTTATTCAGGATAGCAGCTTTCGTATCAGCTTGCTGACCAGCCGTCTTTTGCGACAATGCAAAGGATTGACGGTTCAAATTGAAGTTCAGATTGTAAGTACCAGTACCTGTTTGAGAAGTAAAGATATTATCCGCATAATCCTTCTTAGCCTGAGCATAGAACGCTTCATTTGTAGTATACAGACGTGCTTGGGAATACTGACCCGATGTGAAGTTTCTTAAGATGCTGTCGACATCAGATCCATCAAAGAAGACCCATGTCAATTTGTTAACGTTGACATTGTCCTTATCCCAGTAAGAATCATTCTTTATCAATTCAATTTTTGACTTAGAAGCAAAGCTGGAAAGGATATATGCACCATTATACCAGATAGAATCTTGCTTAACTTGTCCAAAAGTACATGTATCTGGATTAGGTGAACCTAATTTACAGCCATCTCCCTTTGAGTTCAGCAAGTCAACACTGACAGGATATAAAATAGAATAAAGTGTCTTGGAATTCCAGTAAGGTTCAGGAGATTCCAATGTGTATTTCAATGTGTAGTCATCAACTGCTTCAACACCGACTTTGGAGAAATCTTTGTCAGTTCCCTTTGCATAAGCTGCAAGTCCCTTGACACTTCCTGTAACCAAATAAGAAGTTCCCGATTTAAAATCAATGGCATGCTGAAGACCAGTCACCCAGTCCTGAGCTTTAACATCAGCAACTTCTGTTCCTGTGCTATCAACCCATTTTACACCTTTACGGATTTTGTACGTCCATTCTGTGTAATCTGCATTATGTTCCCATGACTCAGCCATAGAACCAATAATTTTTCCATATGCATCGTTCTCTGTCAAACCATCGATATAATTTGCATTATACATATGATCCGCTGCACGATATGTATACAAGTAATCCATCGTCTGCGGATCAGTTGTATAAACATATGAGTAATCAGCTGATGCCGCTTTTTTAGTCGAACAAGCTACAAGTGACACAAGTAAGCCTGCTGCTAACACACCTGTGATTAGCTTTTTCATATACTTCCTCCTTTAATTTAGCAATAAAATGCTAACCCTATGATAGTGGTTTACATCCTAAATGTCAACAAATGTTTCATGAAAATATCAGATATCTTTACATCAATGTAACAAAATGTAATTCCTTGATGAAACCGATTTTCATGAAATAAATAATTCACATTGTTTAATCCATGTAATACGGTTTAACAAACCGAGGTAATCCATCTTCTGAATACAAAATGACAGGCTGTCCGACCACAAGCGGCTGAATATATGCAAGAGCTTCTTTTGAAATTCCTTGATAATCGGCAAGGATCCATTCAGCAGGCACATTTTTGACATGGTTCGCAACATTGCTGGCTGCAGTAGTAAAGAACTCAACATCATACTGTTCCCCTTCAATTCGCTTAACACCGACCATCTGCCCGGTAAATGATGGATTCATCGAATGCATATGAGCAGACATACCAAGACGGAAAGATTCCTCAACATCAGTCAGGGATTGTTCGGTAGCATGGCAACGCTGTGCATTGCTTAAATCCTGTACTTTTGCCCGTGAGGATAAACCGGCCTCAAGAATCATGTCTTTGATGGCATTCCCTGCTCCTCCGAGTATAGCATGGCCAAACCCGTCATTCTTTGCATCACCAGCCGCAAGATACGTTCCATCTGCGAACCGCGCCCCTTCAGAAACAACGATATAGCACTTATTCTTCTTGTCCATGACTTCCTTGACCTTCTTCAGGAATAGGTCCTTGTCAAAGACAACTTCAGGCAATACAAGCAAATCAACAATACCAGAAACGCAGGCGCTTGCAGCCAACCAGCCGGCATCGCGTCCCATTGTTTCAAGAATGAAGACATCTTGGCGGGTGTATACATTTGCATCCAGCCAGGTCTGTAAGGCTGTGGTAGAAACAAATTTTGCAGCACTGCCGAACCCAGGGCAATGATCCGTAACCATCAAGTCATTATCAACAGTTTTCGGACATCCGACAAACCGATGTTTTGTGATATTGTTCTTTACAGCATATTCGCTTCAAAGAGTTTAACGAAATCAGCAACATTATCCCGCTTCAGCTTATAACGGCAAGAGCCTAATGCGCTTGATGGTGTCTGGCGCAAGACACGATTTTCATCTTCACTCATCAAGCTGAGATCCACGAACCGTTCTTCTAAGATTCCTTCAATTCCATTAAGCCCGCCATAGACGGTATCATAAATCTGATTCAGCTGATTTGCTTTAACAACACCAGCCAAGGTCGCATTGATGACCGAAGTCGGTCCTCCGGATTGAGCCACTAAACAATTTGCCATTTAAATCTATCTCCTTCTTTAAAATAACAGTCCTATTATACCTCATTTTTAAATAAAGCAGTAGTGTAAATTACTGCTTTATCGCCCTTAGCCTGGTAGAACTTAACAGATCCTTTAACCGAATTCCAGATTATGCTTCTGCAAATCCAATTCGTTATGGATTTCCTTCACTTTCCTCCAGTGAGAGTGCAATCTCCTCCCAACGGTTCTCCATCCGTGCAATTTCATTATGAATGTCATCAATCCGGCTGTCCAACTCATCCATTTTCGTATGATCATGGTAGTATTCAGGATCATATCGTAATTCGCGGGCAGACTGCAATTCTTCTTGCTTCAGAACCAATTTCTTTTCAAGACTCTCTTGTTCACGCTGCAACTGCTTTTTAGAATGATAATCATGTTTCCGTTCAATCTTATCCGTATTGATAACCTCATTCTTTACAGCTGCCACGAAGTCCTCTGTCGGTGTTTCCAGATGAACCTGACCATCTTCGAACTTCAAGAGGGACTTGGATAACTTATGAATAAAATAACGGTCATGTGAAACAAACAGGAGTGTGCCATCATAACTCATCAATGCATCTTCCAAAGCCTCTTTAGCTGGTATATCCAAATGATTGGTCGGCTCATCCAATATCAGGAAATTTGCCCGCTTCAACAAGAGCTTAGCAAGCGAAAGTCTCACCTTCTCCCCGCCAGAGAGAACCGCAACTGATTTAAAAACATCATCGCCTTTAAACAGAAACTGACCCAAAGCGGTACGAACAGCCGTTTTATCCAAGTCAGGATATTCATCCCAGAGCTCTTCAAGAACCGTATTCTGCATGTTGAACTGTTTGAGTTCCTGATCGAAATAGCCAATCTCAATCTGATGACCCAGCAGCATTTCTCCCCCTAGTGCAGGAATTTTCCCGACAATTGTCTTTAATAAAGTCGATTTGCCGGTCCCATTATCTCCGATAACGCCGATACGATCCTGACGCAGGATTTCAAGATTCAATGAAGCTAATGCTCTGCCGTAGCCGATTTCCAGGTCTGTACACGTCAATACGTGCTTTCCGCCTCTTAACTTGCTCTGGAAGTTTGCATGGAAGGATGAAGCGGAGTGCTCAACCTTGTCAACCCGCTCCAGACGGTCTAAATACTTCATCTTGGATTGCGCAAAGGCTGCCTTGTTCTTTTTATATCTGAATTTCTCAATAAGTGTCTCTAGACGTTCAATTTCGCGTTGCTGCTGATGGTAGAGATTCTCCTGCCGTGCTTGATTTTCTTCTTTCTGTTTCAAAAACGAGGTATAGTTTAGATCGGAAGAGCGTCGTGTAGGGAAAG
>CALNCD010000209.1 GCA_937874965.1 uncultured Erysipelotrichaceae bacterium
GGATAATGTACTTGGAATACCGGCCGAAACGATCGCCCATAACATCTTCAACAGTCACCAGTTTAAACTGAGCAGGGTCCATTGTGACGGGTTTCTTTTTTGCCATTAATGAAAGTCCTCCTCTTCCAGTGTAAAGTCAACATTGTCCTCGATCCAGTCCCGACGCGGATCAACCTTGTCACCCATCAAGACATTAATTCTGCGATCGGCCAGCAAAGCGTCCTCAATCGTTACTTTAATCAAGGTCCGATGTTCAGGATCCATAGTTGTCTCCCATAATTGATTTGCATTCATTTCGCCTAGACCCTTATACCGCTGAATCTCAACCTTGCCCATTAAAGATCGGTATTTTTCAAGTTCATCCTCATCATAGCAATAATGCGATTCATTCCCTTTGGAAACCCGGTACAACGGCGGCTGAGCAATATAGACATGACCTGCTTCAATCAACGGTTTCATATAACGATAGAAAAACGTTAACAGCAGAATCTGAATATGAGCGCCATCGGTATCCGCATCCGTCATGATAATCACTTTATCGTAGTTACTGTCCCTTACATCAAAGTCCACACCTATCCCTGCACCAACAGCATGAATAATGGTATTGAGTTCTTCATTCTTTTCAATATCGGCCATTTTGGCTTTCTCAGTATTTAAAACCTTTCCTCGCAAAGGAAGGATCGCCTGGAATTTTGAATCACGTCCTTGCTTGGCACTTCCTCCGGCAGAATCCCCTTCCACCAGAAACAATTCATTGCGGCGGGAATCCTTGGACTGGGCATTTGCCAGTTTTCCAGAAAGAATCTTCTCAATCCGTTTACCGTTTTTGCCTTTGCGGGCATCTTCACGCGCCTTGCGGGCAGCATCACGCGCCTGCTGTGCCTTCTGTATCTTCTTGATAATCGTCCGGGCAAATTCACGATTCTCTTCAAGATAATACGTGAATTTCTCATTCACCAGATTTTCAACCACCGGTTTCGCCTGAGGTGTCCCCAGCTTTCCTTTGGTCTGGCCCTCAAATTGAAGAATAGACTCAGGAATAGCCACCGCGATAATACTGGTTAATCCCTCCCGGATATCATTCCCATCAAAGTTTTTATCTTTTTCTTTCAAAAGGCCTTCTTTACGGGCAAAATCATTAATAGCCCGGGTTAATCCAGCTTTGAAGCCGACTTCATGTGAACCGCCATCCTTGGTTCGAACCAGATTGACATAGGAATAGGTATTCTCTTGATAATCATCCGTATATTGCAAGGCACAGTTCAATTCAATGCCATTCGATGCACCGCTGATAACCACTGGTTTGTGCAAGACCGTCCGATCCTCATGAAGATACGCCATAAACGATTCCATTCCCTTGGTATAACAATAGGACTCATGACGATCATGTTTTAAATCATGAATGGTAAAACGAATGCCGTTCATTAAAAAAGCACTCTCTTGTGCCCGCTCACAGATTGCATTGAAATTGTACTCGACTGAAGTGAAAATTGAAGCATCAGCCAGGAAGCGAACTTTTGAACCGGTCTTATGGGTCGTACCGATAACTTCAAGATCGGAAACATGATGTCCCCCATCACTGAAGTTCATTCGATAGATTTTAGAATTGCGTTGGACAGTGACTTCTACCCATTGACTCAATGCATTAACGACGCTAGCGCCGACGCCATGCAATCCGCCGGATGTTTTATAGCCGCCTGCCTCGGAGAACTTGCCTCCTGCATGAAGAATCGTGAAGATAACCTGCAGAGCACTATGACCGCTGCTGTGGGCTTCAACCGGCATGCCCCGTCCTTGATCCTCTATACAGATGACATTGTCTTTTTCTAGAGTCACAATGATTTCATTGCCGAAACCATTAAGGGCTTCATCGATGGCATTATCCATGATTTCCCAGACCAGGTGATGGAGTCCACGGCTATCCGTTGAACCGATATACATGCCTGGACGCTTACGGACGGCATCAAGACCCTCTAAAATTTGAATGCTATTAGCATTATAATTATTACTCACACGATATGCCCCTTTCCTTGATATTATACTCAAAAACATTGAATTATGAAAGATAAATTTATCCCCTCAGATCACATGTGCTATAATCAGACTAAGGAGAATACAACAATGAATATACTTATCGCAATCCTTTGCGGATACCTTATCGGCTCCATTCCCTTTGCCTTAGTCATCGGTAAAGTCTTCTATAAAACAGACGTCAGAAACTTTGGCTCGCATAACCTTGGAGGTACCAATGCCGGTCGTGTCCTTGGCAAGAAAGCTGGGTTGAGCGTCATCATTCTTGATGCCATCAAATCCCTCGTGATTATCGCAATCTTCCAATTCTTTGATAAAGATGCCGCACTCTATGCAGGCGCCTTTGCAGCCATCGGTCATTGCTTTCCGATCTTTGCCGGATTCAATGGAGGTAAAGCAGTCGCCACAACCTTTGGATTTTTGCTTGGCGTAACGCTGTTCATTATCCCTTCCAGTTTTATATGGCTCTTCCTTCTTCCGCTGATTGTCTTTCTGATTCTGCTTCGCCTAACCAAGTATGTTTCCTTCTCTGCAATGAGCGCTCTGAGTCTCAGTGCAGTTCTCGCCTATTTTGTTCAATCCCGATTGGACATCAGCATCATGATTACCGTACTGGACCTATTCGTCATTTACCGTCATCATGAAAACATTAAACGGCTATTGAATGGTACTGAGCGCAAAGTGAAGCTATTTGATAAGAAAAAGATGTCCTAGGCATCTTTTTTCTATTCCTGCGCTTTTCTGGAGGAAGTATCCTGCCGCTGAAGCTTGATAATCAGTGCATTAAGTCCAAGCATCAAATATCCCAGAATCACAAAGAAGACAACCAGAACAGCAACATAGCGAAGGACATATCCGATACCAAACTTATCAAAATCAATGAATGGATAAGGATAATAGCTGCCGTTCGCCAACGGACCGCCGATCTGAGCTCTCACAATGGCAAATGCCCAGTACAGCATAGGAATTACGATCCAATAAAAGGGAGCTAAACGACTCAGCCTGCGCTTTGGGACAAAAACAAGCCAGTCCGCAAAGACTGCCAAAGGTGTGAATGTATGGACCAGAAAGTTAGAGAGCGAACCTGCAGATAAACCACCGCTGCCAGACTGATGCGCCAGGATAAAATTGAAGATTAATCCGGTCACAACGATCATAATGGTTAAAGCACCCATGATGTTTGGAGAATAGTCCACGGCTTCAACCTTATGGCTACGGATGCTTTGCATAAGACTGCGGATAATCAGGAACCCATAAGCCACGACGATTACCAGATTGCTTTGCAACGTGTAATAAACCAGCATCGCTGGATTAAACATTCCTTTATCCAATCCAAAAGTTAAGACAAGTCCCCAGCCACACCCGATCACCATGACAAAACGATACACCAGTTTTAAAATATGCTTCATAAAATCTCCTTGCGCATACATTATACCATTTTGGCGCTTAAAACAAAAAGTAGATTCCTCTACTTTTATTGTCCCATTGATTTCATAATTGACTTAATCTGTGCTTCACTTGGTTTACGTCCCATTTGCAGAAACATTGCGCGAACCATTTTTTCAGTAATTGGTGGATTTTCTTTCAATTGTTTCATAAAATAACGACGCGTCAAGAAGAAGCCCAAGGCACCGCCTATTACAAGACCTACGATTGTAAAAATTATACTTGTACCAATATCACCCATAACCTCACCTCTTTCACCCGTGTATTATACCATACCCACCGTCAAGAATAAACATGAAAACAGAAATCAGTCACAAAAAGAAAACCGCTGCTAAGACAGCGGTATCTCCTTAATCGACAGCGACAACGTTGCCGTTATAGGTCTTGGTAATGTAATCCTTGATTGCCTGACTTTTCAGGACTTCAATCAATGCCTTGATCTTGGCTTCATTCTCATTGCCCTTCTTCACTGCAATGATATTTGCATAAGTCGTTGGTCCAAGTGATGTACCGTCTTCAACAGCCAATGCATCCTTTGCAGCAGACAAGTTTGCTTCCAAGGCATAATTGCCATTGATCACAGCAATCGTAACATCCGAAATGGACTTCGGTAACTGGGCAGCTTCGATTTCACTGAATTTCAAGTTCTTGGGATTGCTCGTAATATCCTGGATGGTCGCTTTCAAGCCTGCACCATCTTTAAGCGTAATGATTTTCTGAGCAGCCAAAAGCTGCAAGGCCCGTGCTTCATTCGTTGTATCGTTTGGCACAGCAACCGTATCACCGTCTTTAAGATCATCCAGTTTTTGAATGGACTTGCTGTAAATACCGAACGGTTCATAATGAATCGCAGCAACAGAAACAATACTTGTCTTCTTTTCTTCATTGAAGCTTTCCAAATAAGGCAGATGCTGGAAGTAATTGGCATCAAGATCTCCGCTTTCAACGGCGAGATTCGGTTGAACATAGTCCGTATATTCCTTAATGACCAATTCATATCCCTTTTCTTTCAGCGGAGCAACAGCCTGCTTCAGAATTTCAGCATGCGGTGTAATGCTTGCCCCAACTGTAATCTTTTCCAGTTTCTTCTCTCCCGAGCCGGAACTGCACCCTGTCAATAGCGCAAGAGCAACCCCCAATATCACTAGTCTTTTCATTATTTTCTCCTTTAGGCTTCGCCTATTTCAATTTTCGATTAATTCGTTTTGCTAACGCATATCCTGATTCCTGCAATACCTGAACAATAATGACAAGCAGGACAACTGCAATATACATGACCAAGTACTCACTGCGATAATACCCATAGTTGATTGCTATTGTCCCTAAGCCGCCGCCGCCGACAAAGCCAGACATGGCAGTATAGCCCAAAATTGTTGTCGTAGCGATTGCTGCATTGATAATCAAGGATGGCCGGGCTTCAACCAAGAGGACTTTCCAGATGATCTGCCAGGTTGAAGCTCCCATCGATAAGGCAGCTTCGACAACACCAGGTTCAATTTCCTTCAATGAAGATTCTACCAGACGCCCGACAAAGGGAATTGCAGCAATCGACAAGGGCACAATAGTCGCAGAAGGACCTAAGGTTGTACGTACGATCATCCGGGTAAAGGGTGAAACCATGACCAGAAGAATGATAAACGGAACACTCCGCAAAATATTG
>CALNCD010000210.1 GCA_937874965.1 uncultured Erysipelotrichaceae bacterium
TGATGTTGCCTCTATGCAGGAAGTTGTGTATCGCCGTTATTTTCGGATGCTTCAGGAGGGAAGTGTCCTGCCTGATCTTATCCTGGCTGATGGCGGAAGCCTTCAGCAGAATGCAATCAAGGATGTTTTGAAGTCATTGAACCTGGAGATTATTGTTTGTGCGCTAGTCAAAGATGATCGGCATCAGACGGCGCAATTACTGGATGAAGAAGGTGAACCCATCAATATACTGAAGGAAAGTCCGCTCTTTTCCCTCTTGGCTCAGATGCAGGATGAGGTGCATCGTTATGCCATCAGCTATCACCGGCTATTGCGATCGAAGGCACAGACGAAGTCAATCCTGGATGAAGTTGAAGGACTTGGAGAAGTACGCAAGAAGAAACTGCTGCGGCATTTCGGATCACTGAAAGGGATTCGGGAATCATCGGTGGAGGAGTTATCCAAGATTATTCCTTATGATGTTGCCCTGCGGGTCAAAGAAGCCTTGGATCTGGAAAAGAAGGAGATCAACAATGACTAAAGCAATCGGAATCATGGATTCAGGATTAGGTGGATTTACAGTATTTCATGCCCTTGAAAAAAGGTACCCTCAACAGCAATTTATCTTTGTTGCTGATCAGGCAAGGGCTCCTTATGGCGATAGGCTTCCGGATGAAATATACCAATCCAGTGCACGCATCATCCAATGGTTTCAAGCCCAATCGATTATGGAAGTCCTGATTGCCTGCAATACAATTTCGTCCACATGTTTGGATGAACTTAGAGCCGCTTTTCCTGCGATGACTATTATCGGTATCATCGATTTAACGGTATCGCAATTCAAGGCGAGTGATCTGGATAAAGCCGGGCTGATTGCCACCCAGGCAACTGTGAATACGCACCTGTATGCTGAAAAAATCAAGGCAATTCAGCAGCAATGCACAGTAATTGAACGAGCGACGCCTCAATTGGTGCCTTTGATTGAATCATTAGCGGACCCTGAAGAAATCCTTGAGGCGTTAGAACTGCCGATGCGTGAATTGAATCTGCACACAAATTCGCTCATTCTGGGATGCACCCATTATCCTTTGATCAAGGGACTAATTGAAACCGTCTATCATCATCCGATTTATTCCTCAATTGATCCGATTGTTCGCTATTATCAGCACCATTCATTCGTTGACGGGGTTTCAGAGCTGTATACGACGAAAGATGCGAAATGCCTGCACGACCAGCTGCAGATGTTGTATCATGAAGATAGAGAGATTCGATTATTAGAGATTTAGGAGGGCTGGATATTAATGCAAATCATAGTTGTCAGTGATAGTCATGGATTGGTTGAACCTTTGCAGCGCATCAAGGAAGTATATCGCGATGCGGATGCGTTTATTCATTGCGGCGATAGTGAATTGGATCGAGAACATCTGGAAGGGTTTGTTGTTGTCAACGGCAATAATGACTATTACAGTGACTTCCCCAACGAACTGGTTGTTGATGTTGATGACTATAAAATATTTGTAGCGCATGGTCATCTGTTTGTTCGTTCAAGACTTGTGGAGTCTTTGGCAACGAAAGCCATTAATCATCATTGCAAGTTAGCGCTTTATGGCCACACCCATGTTTTTAAAGTCGATACTGATCGCGGCGTAACTGTCGTTAATCCTGGATCGATGCGATACAATCGGGATGGGACAAAGCCGAGTTTTGCAGTCATTACGATTACTGACGGAGAGATTCAAGTCGAGAGACATGATACGGATGAACTTTAAAACTCTGATTTTATTTGACTACGGACTACCCCGGCGGGTAATCCATTGACAGATTCTTCGGTAAATTATGGTTTTTATGAACTCTTAACACGAAAATTTTAGGAGAGAATATTTTATTCATCATTGATACATATTCTTCAAAATGATATACTATAATCGTATATTTTTGTTCTTTTTTATCATAGAATTTGGAGGAATTATGAAACTAAGAAAACGTTTATTGATAGTATTTATCGCTGTTTTCCTGGTCGTACAGAGTGCTGCGGCAGTTTTTGCGCAAAACACAGGCACGACGACCGAGAAGAAAACAGAGGAAACTAAACAGACGACACAACAGACTGTTGAGTCTGTTACACTTCAACCTGCTGCCAATGGGTATGCCGAAAATCTCTATTTGGAGATGACGGGTATCATTTTGGGCAGTTCATCGAATCCGATTGGACAGCCATTGGATGTACGCCCTGGTCAGCAGTACAATGTCCGCGCGGAATTTGCGCTCACGGGCGACGCCGGAAATATTGAAGGCGGCCGTTTTGCGTTGCGCGTTGAATTGCCGTTGAACTCAAATTTCATTATTGCGTCGATGAGCGGAGTTACAACCCGTATCGGTAGTGAAACTGATCCTTATGGAACGCCTGCAACGGACAAGGAATATCGATGGATTATTTTCACCGATGAATTTGTCACAGGAACAGGAAAGAGTTTGCAGTTCTCACTTAATCCTTATAAAAATGGATTAACCCCTGATGGAACTGAATCCCCTGTATCGATTATGGGGTATGATTTGGTCAAGAATATTCAGCTTGGCAATCTTGTTTCCAACAAGGCAGTCGCGCAAACGGATGCTTTTGCCTGGACGAATGTCAATCTTTCATCCCAGCCTGCGTCAGTGAATACATCCTCTACTGATATCGGTGACATTCGCCTTAATTACAGTGCAACTCCTTCATATTCAGTCAATGCAAACGGAATAGCCTATACAGAAAAAGTTCATCTTGAGAATACGTTTGTTATTCCTACAGATGCGGCAGGCTATGGTCTGGTTGTTATCAAACCGGAGAATATTACCGATTTATCTGGAAACGCATTAACACCGGATGTTGATTACAAGGTAACAAAACTGGATCCTAATGGAAATATTGTTGAGTTTACAATCCTTAAAGATGTTGTGAATGCTAGCACGACCAATGAGTTGGCAAAGGCGGAGCATTCCTTCCTGCTTAAGGGCGCAACCCTCGATGCGGCCCGTATTATTGCGGAGAACAGCGTCTCTCCAGGTGCATCAACAACAATTCATATCCGTAGTGCTGCTGATTCTTCGAAGAGCGCAGCGACACCTATGGTTACAGTTGATCCGTCCATTGCGTCTCCTCTCCCTATGGGCCAGAATAATTTCGATTTCCCGATTACCTATAAGAATACCTTTGAAACCGGTGAAGAAACCAATGCTCAGGCCTTGATCAAGGCTATCAAGAAGGTCGGCAGCACCAGTGTGAATTCAACTTCTGAAAATGGGGTTGCAGCCTTTAAAAATGATGTTGTTGAGTATGCAATCGGTGAAGGTTATGCCAATTTACAGAAAAATCCTCTGACCTCTCTGATTTTTACGGAAACAGCTGGCGGCAGTTACAATCCGTCACAGATCAAGCCAAGCTATGTGATGAGCGGGCAGGCGAAGAAGGTAATCAATACTACTCAGTCTGATCTGACAAGTACAACGATGAAAATTGTTGTCAAGTATTCGGACAACACCTCCGATACATTTACCGTAACGGATCTGAATGTTTCAAAGAAGTTTGCGATTCCTTCTGCAAAGCAGGATCTAGTCACCTCGGTTGAGTACATTTATGAAAACGTTGAGGCTAATTTCAAGATTACCAATGCGCCTCGTCTCGGTGTTGTCGTTATTCCTCAAGCCGATGAGACAATGAACGGCATGCGGGTAAACAACCAGTCATCGCTATCGTATACTTATGCAAATCCGGATAACAACAATATTCCTACAACATATACCAAGAACAGTAATACGGTAGGATTTACATACAAAGATAAAGTGACTCCTGAAAGTTACTCATACAACAAGTCAGGGGTAAATGCTGCGACAAACACTGTCGTGCTGCCGACTGAAAATCAAGTCATGATCTATACTGCAACGATTACCAATGACGGTACGGATAACTCGACGATTTCAACCATTGATGACGCGTTTACGTACAACCAGTCGATTTACTCTGGAACTACAACCGTCAATGGCGGTTCCACGCCATTGAATGCAAAGTTTGTCAGCGGTTTCGATGCGAACGTCGTCTTGTGGGATGTCAATGACAATACTGCGGTGGATGGACAATCCGCAACAAAGATTGCCAGTGTCGTAACTACGGATCCTGCTGGCGGAAATCGCGGGCAAATCTTGATTACGTTTGCAAACGGCGGAATTACATTGGCTCCAGGTCAAACCTTAAAAGTGACATATACTTTATATGCCAATGAGAATATTAAGAATAGCTATACCATCAGCAATCATTACTATGCCTATGATCCTGCAAGCAATGCAGTTGCCTATGGTGAATTTTCGTTGAGTCCTGCCTCACCGTCCTTGTTTGAACATGATAAGGATGTTGAGAATGTTACAGGTCCAAAATCCGGGGATCGTCCTTTCGGAGGTGATGTTGTTGCTTATACAATTACATTAGCGAATTCAACGACTGAGGATTGGAGTTCCATCGTTGTCGAAGATACATACCAGGATAATCTTTCACCTTATTCCTTAAAGGACCTGATTAATCCGCAGACAGCGAAGTATACTGATTTATCAGCATCAGCCAAAGCAATGAACATGTATGTCAGCCAAGCACCAGCTGGTTTTGATAAGTCTGACTTTACAATCACGGAAAATGCAGCTGCACATTCATTTACCATTAATCTCGGATCGAATGTCATCAAGGTTGGAGAAGTTGTCAAGTTTACTTACACGATGAAGGTAAGAGACGATGCCACACCAGGAGAGGCTTTTGTGAATCAATTCACTGTGAAGTCTGGGCTGAACTTTGTCGGTAACGGTCAAAAAACATGGTATGTCAATCAGCTGACGAAGAAGGATGCTCAGGTCTCGATGACGAAAACAGCAACATCTGATGCTGCTGACGGCAATACCAAGCAAATGCGTAATGGCGATGCCGTTCACTATAAGATCACAATCGGTAACTATCTAACGAAGAACTCCCGTAGTGCAAATGTTAAGAATATTATCGATACCCTTCCTGCGAATATCACTG
>CALNCD010000211.1 GCA_937874965.1 uncultured Erysipelotrichaceae bacterium
CCGCCACCCATTGGCAGAGTGTATTGAATACAAACCAGGACTCAACCAATGCCGGCAAGTAGAAAACAACGTTCTTGCTGATTAATGTGTCCAGATCGAACACGGAATAGAAAAACAGCAGAACCATCAAGAACAGTGTCAGCAAGGTCACCAGCATGACTTTTCGCAGCGTGTTGAAGGGTTGTGACACCTTGATCAGCAAGAAGAAGCAGACTGCGCCGACGAGGAGAATATTCATCGTTGAAATTTCCAACTGCTGCAATCCAAACCAAGTACCTATCAGCCGCAGAAGCAGAATATTCAGGATTATCGTTAACGCCGCCGGTAAGGAATTCTCGAGAATATTGATGAGAAACTGACCTTTAGGTTTATTGAAATTATGCCGGAAAGCTAAGAAAAATGAGGGGATTCCGACAGTCAACGTATTGATCGGCGTAAGTTGAAGCGGAATAAAGGGATACGGATACGGCAGGAACATATAAATAATAGCGAGAACAGTCGAATAAATTGTTTTCACAAGGTAGAGTGAAGCGACTTGTTCGATATTATTGATGACGCGTCTTCCTTCATTAAGGACATCAATCATTAAACTGAAATCAGAGGTCAGCAAAACGAAGTCGGCCACGCTGCGGGCTGCCTCTGATCCGTTAACCATGACCACCGCACAATCCGCTTCCTTCAAGGCAAGCACATCATTCACACCATCCCCTGTCATACACACGGTATGATCAGCAGTCTTCAGAGCCTTGATCAATTCCCGTTTCTGATACGGTGAAACCCGGCCGAAAACAGTCTTGGTTAGCGCGACAGTTCCGATTTCATCATCTTTAACCATTGACATATCCACGAATTCTTCCGCATGCTCAATCCCGGCATTCAGCGCAATCCGAGAAACAGTCTGTGCATTATCCCCTGAGATCACTTTAAGCGTAACCCCTTGGTCCTTGAAAAATTCAAACGTGGCTGCTGCCTCATCCCGAATGTGATCTGAAAGAATAATAAGACCTATTGCTTCCAGTTCTTCAGGCAAATGATCGTCTTCAAAACCAAAACGGGATTGTGCAAGGGTCAATACCCGATACCCTTGCTGAGCATAATGGGAAAGTATATGGTCATAGCGCTGATCGGTGAACATGTATTCATAAGCACCGACGGCAAAACTGCCCTCACCTTCGAATTGAACACCGCTCCACTTGCGAGCCGACGAAAATGCAACACACTGAAGTGAATTCCATTCTACAGCGGCACTAAAATGAGTTCTGAGCGATCGGGCTGTCGCATTCTCATCAGGCAATGCCTTGAATAAAGCTGCAAGTGCAAGCTCCATTTCAGGAATTGATGCTCCTTCAAGACTGACAAGTTCGACAAATGAGAGTTCACCATCGGTTATTGTTCCGGTCTTATCCAGACAAAGCGTATCAATACGGGCTAGTGTCTCGATTGACGGCAAGGATTGGACCAGCGCCTTCTTGCGGGTTAGATTATATGCACTGACATACAAAGTGACACTGGTCAACAAGATCAACCCCTCTGGAATCATACCTATCATAGCTGCAGAAACACCTAAGACTGCGGCAGACAGAGTTGCTCCATTATGCATTTGAGCCCAGAGCAGAACTATTCCCACTGGAATAATAATGAATGTCAGGATCTTGATGATCCGATTTACCGTTCCCATCAATTCTGAAACGGGACGTTTTTCCTTTTTTGCTTCCTGTGCCAATTTACCCGCAAATCCATCCTGGCCAAGATGCTTCACACATAGATAACCAGCGCCGGCGACGACAAAACTGCCCGAAAGCAACTGATCATGCGTGTGTTTACGGATACTATCCGCTTCCCCGGTTAATAGTGATTCATCCATCTCCAGACCAATCGCATCCACAAGCTCACCATCGCCAACTACCTGATCTCCCGTTTTTAAGACAACAATATCATCAAGTACGAGCTCAGTCGAGGCAATCTCCAGTTTTTTTCCTTCCCGAACGACATGAAGCGGCGCTTTCGCCAGCAGAGTCAATCGATCGAGCGCCCGCTTGGAACGGATTTCCTGAAAAATTCCGATTCCTGTGTTCGCGATCGCAACACCCAGAAACACGGTATTCTTCAGATGACCTACAAGAATCAAAACAAGAGCCAGCACAATATTCAACAGATTGAACAATGTCAGCGTATTATCCCGAACGATTTCCTTGACCGATCGGGTCAGGGGCTTTTCATCCTGATTCACAGCTCCTGCAGCCTTTCTTTCTTCAACCTGCTGGAGTGTTAATCCAATTTCGGCGGATGGTGTCACTCTCTCAAATGATGTCTTCTGCTCACGATTGCTCATACTAACTCCTATTTCCAAGCGGCGGTTCTTTCGTTTTCCAAATCAACACCTGAAAACCCGCTCTTTCAAAATCGCAACGATGCGGCAAAACCATACGTATTTCACCTGAAACATCGCGAATGCTTACATCTTAACCATACCACAAAATCAGATACAGAAAAATAAAAGAAATTACACCGGCCATCCGATCCGCCAGCATACCCGCATTTCAGCCTCTGAATTAGCCAGCATTCTTTCTTTCAAGGCGATTAGGCATCGTCTTAAGTTTCATGAAGATAAGTATACGCAAACATCGACCATTGCAACAGATAGTTTGATGCCTAGAGGATCATTCCTTTCATTGAAACGCACCTTACGGCGGTGATGCAAACTATCATCTTCGTCATCCATGAATGATTTTAAATCCTAGAATATCATCTGATCTGTGTTCCGGCGTTCTTTCAACTGATTCGAAATTTCTTCCTTTTCTTCTTTGTACCGTTCCTTATTTCGTCTATAACGAAATCACCCTATCAAAACAGCCTGCTCCGATACTGATTCTCCATCGCTTGCAGATCATCAAGTTATTCCTGCCTTTCAAAATACCGGCATACCGTCGCCCTGATACACTTCTTATGAAAGAACCTGATCTTTATTCGTAAAAACACTGCTGAATCGCTGCCGTACCCTCAGTTATTCAGCAGTGTTGATTGCAAAAAACGGCATCATGGAACTGTTGCTCCACGATACCGTTTCACTCACTTTATACAGCATTTCCTAAACTATCGTGCTTGAATTGCGCTGGCCCAAAAAGCCAAGCCCTTCCTAATCAGCATTTCTGTTTCTTCAAAGTTGCCTGTGTACCAGGGATCCGGAATACTTTGATCGCTGTCCGGAGCATACTCCATATACAGATGGAGTTTTTGAACAGGTACACCCAGATCGATTAAATCATCGTAATTGGATTGATCCATCGCAATCACAAGATCTGCAGACGCGATATCCTGCGGCGTAATCCGCTGGGATACCTTACCGGCATAGTCAACGCTGTGTTTTCTGAGCACCTTGGCAGTTCCAGGGTGAACTGGATTTCCTTGCTCCCAGGTGCTTGTTGCCCGGGAACTGACTGCTGCCCTCTGACCATGCTTCTGGAGATAATCCTGAAACAGGCCTTCTGCCATGGGTGATCGGCATATGTTGCCAAGACAGACAAATACGACTGTTACCATTACCGGTCCTCAGAGGGCTGAATCATTGAAAGCTGAATCCGTTTTTTCTTCGGATCAACACCGATGACCCAAACATCAACAATATCCCCCAATGAGACAACTTCACTGGGATGCTTTACAAATTGCTTCCGTAGTTTGGAAAGATGAACGAGTCCATCCTGTTTGACTCCAATATCCACAAAGGCGCCAAAGTCGACTACATTTCGGACAGTGCCTTGCAGCTTCATTCCAGACTTGATATCTTCAATGGTCAATACATCCTGACGAAGCAGGGGTGCAGCCATCTGGTCCCGCACGTCCCGTCCAGGTTGCATCAATCCATCCAGGACATCGTTGATGGTTTGCTGTCCATACGAATACGCACTCAAATCTTGTCGAGCCAGTGCATGTTCAAGATCCTGCCGGGTATAATTCTGTCCCGCAAGCTTCAGTAGTGCTTTTGCCAATGGGTATTGTTCAGGGTGAACGCCAGTATGATCCAGAATATCCTTGCTTTCTGGAATCCGTAGAAATCCAACGGCCTGCTGGAAGGCTTTTTCGCCAAGTCGAGCAACCTTCTTAAGTTCCATTTTTGACTTGAACTGACCGTTCTCTAACCGATATGCATAAATATTCTTAGCCAGAACCTTGGTTAATCCTGCCACGTGTTCCAGCAATTGAACACTGGCTGAATTGATGTTCACGCCTACCTGATTCACCGCAGTCTCCACAACAAAGTCCAATGTTCCCTCCAGCATTTTTTGATTAACATCATGCTGATATTGACCAACACCTACTGCTTTCGGCTCAATTTTAACCAGTTCAGCAAGAGGATCCTGCAACCGTCGCGCGATACTGACTGCCGAGCGCTGTTCAACCTGCAGATCTGGAAATTCTTCACGGGCGACACTGCTTGCGGAATAAACTGATGCACCTGCCTCGCTGACAATGATGTAATCCACACGATGATCTGCTTCCTTGATCAAAGAAGCAACAAATTCTTCGGATTCACGAGATGCTGTACCATTCCCAATTGCAACCAAGTCAACTTTATACGTATTCAGCAGCCTTGAAAACTTATGATGTGCGGCCTCCTTCTGTGCCTTTGACGCTGGGTCATGCGGATAGATGACATCAATCGCCAAAACCTTCCCAAAAGGATCCACGATGGCCAATTTACAGCCAGTCCGATAAGCAGGATCAAACCCCAAAACGACTTTATCTTTAATCGGTGCCTGAAGAAGCAAATGCTTCAAGTTATCCGAAAAGATAAGAATTGCCTGCTCCTCTGCTTTTTCCGTCAGTTCATTTCGGATTTCTCGCTCGATTGACGGCTTGATAAATCGCTTATAACTCTCGGAAACGGCATTCTCAATAAGGACCGCAGAACTGCTTGCCGGCTGAGCAATCATCCGATTACTCATAAACCGCGTAATTTCAAGATCATTCACACTCAATGAGACCTTGATTACCCCTTCTCGCTCTGCCCGGTTGATTGCCAGGATGCGATGGGAGGCCAATGACGATAGAGACTGCTGAAATGAATAGTACATCTCATAGACCTGCCGTTCATCGAGAGTTTCATCTTTGACTTCACTTGCCAATATGCCATTTACTCTGATATACTTGCGCACCCATTCCCTGAAATCGGCCCGATCTGAAACAATCTCAGCAATAATCTCGTGTGCACCTTCAAACACATCCGTTACGGATTCAATAGACAATTCCGGATTCACATATGCTTCCGCTTCCTTATCAAGATCTTGAACAAGACGGCATTCCAAGATGAAACTTGCAAACGGTTCAAGTCCTCTCTCCCGGGCAATCACCGCCTTGGTTTTTTTCTTTTGCTTGTAAGGACGATATAAATCTTCTACCTGCTGGAGTTTCGTAGCTGCCGCTATCGATTGTTCAAGGACTTCACTCAGTTTTCCTTGGTCATCAATAAGTTTTCTGACCTCACCTTTACGGGTTTCCAGGTTCTCCAGATAGGTGTAACGATCCTCAATCTGTTTGATTTCAACTTCATCCAAACTACCCGTCATCTCTTTTCGATAACGCGCAATAAAAGGGATGGTATTCCCATCCGCCAATAATTCCAGAACTTTGCGAATTTGCTTTTCACTTAAATTCTCAAATTCAGAATCAACATTCTTGATTACAATTTCATTTAGCTTTTCCACCATAAACACCTACACTTCTATTGGGTTATTGTACCATAGACAGCTTCATTTATCAGAAAAACAAAATGAAAAGCACTTATCGTTCTTCATCAGAACCTGGCCTTTCTGGCTGATGCGGCAAGGCATCAATTTTCTGATGCAAAAGAACAAGTGATTTCTGTAATTCATCATGCTTCTGATGTAGTTTTTTCAAAGAAGCGTGCGTCACGGTTGTTGTTCCGGCGGCAATAGATGCACCCAAGGCACTTAGGACATTGGTGTAATTGCCAAGGATAAGCTGCATGGATGAACTGGGCTGATAGGGCTGCAAGACAGGTAAAAGAAGCGCTGCCAACGAAAAAATAACCAGGTAAAAGAACAGGAACACGTAAATGAAAATTGAAACCGGGCTTGCAAGCAATGATGGAATCCGCTTGAGAAAAGATTGACCTTTGTTCATAATGATCGTGTTTGATTACGATAAGCCACGTAATCCGGAAGGTAAGAGATGCCTGACACAAGCGCCGAAACAGAAACGATAAGCAATAGGATGAAGACTGCTTGATCAGAAAGCGAAGGGAAAACAATCAAAATGAACATGATCAGGTAAAAGAGAACTGTATTGATTTTGCCTAAAAGCTTTGCACCTTCCAATTGAACTTTTTTCCGAACGAGCTGTCCGCCGAGAATCATCATCACACATTCCTTGGTCAGAATAAAGGCGAAAAAATACCAGAAGCGGACATAATTCAGCATCAATGTCAGTGAAAGTACAGTCTGTGTTAATTTATCCGCAATCGGATCAAGAATCTTGCCTAAGGGGGTAATCGCATCAAAATGGCGAGCAATCCACCCGTCTAACGTATCTGTAATTCCGGAAATAACCAGAAGCGTCGCAGACGCAAAATGATTTCTCTCAAGCAATGCATAAAGCAGAAACGGAATTAATAGTATTCTGAATGCAGATAGGATATTCGGTATTTTCTTCATAGAATCCCCCATAATAGTCCTATAATACACCTTTAAATCTAAATAAGTCAAAATTCTAGAGCACTTTATCCGTAAAACGGAGGACTTGTTTTATCCCATCTAAAGAGACTGCTTCTTTGAGAAGCAACATATCTTCCCGTAAATCAATCAAATTATTAAGGGCATGCATCGCTGCCTTTATCTCTGCTCGAGCGTCATCCTGAGCCAAGGCAATCAGAAAAGCAACATGGACAACCTCGCTATAATCGTCATGTGCAAAGTATCTTGGTTCTTAAACGGAACACCTAACATAAAAATGAGTTGTACCGACTCATTTCCCCACGAAATCGGATGTCTTAGCCGGGTAAAGCCAATAAACGCTTCGGTCACCGTCTCACTTTGACCATGAGGAATTGCGATCAAATAGCCAATCGCTGTTGAATACTCCGACTCCCTGTCTTCAATCGCTCTCTTAAAGACAGATTCATCGAGGATCCGACCCTGCTCATGCACGCGATGAATCATGGATTCAATCACATCGTTTTTAGCGATTACATCACTGTCCAGTTCAATTAAGTTCTTCATAATGACCATAGTTTATTCTCCTTAAGGACATCCTACCACGGGGCAAAAGTAAGCGCTATACTAACTTGCTGTCACAATTATTGAACATGATGGTATACAAAAATGTTCACGACCGGATGACAAAACTTGTCTTTACCCCGATTGAAAATAAGGTATAATCTAAATAGAAAGAGAGGATTTATGGCAATACACCCACTAAATCCGGCCTATAAAGACTACCTATGGGGCGGAAATAAACTAAAAAGCGAATATCACAAAAGCAATGACTTGAAAATCACTGCGGAAAGCTGGGAAGTATCCACACATCCGGATGGCTTAACCACACTCTCCACCGGACAAACACTTGCGGACTACCTCAATGAGGATATAAAGAAGCATCTCGGAACTCAATTTTCAAATAATGAGACATTGCCTGTCCTTGTGAAGTTCATTGATGCGAAAAAAGATCTTTCAATCCAGGTTCACCCTGATGATGCCTATGCACATCGCCACGAACACGATAATGGAAAAACTGAGATGTGGATTATCCTGGAAGCCGAACCCGATGCAACTCTCTACTATGGATTAAATCAGTCTTTAACACAGTCATCATTCAAAGCAGCAATCGAAAACAGCACGCTGCTTGAATCTCTGAATTGCGTTCCAGTCCATCCTGGTGATATCATCTTCGTCCCTGCGGGAACCTTACATGCAATCGGCGCAGGAATCGTTGTCCTTGAAATACAGCAGAGTTCCAACTCGACCTATCGCGTTTATGATTTCGACCGCAAAGATGCCGATGGAAACCTCCGTGAGCTTCACATTGATAAGGCCATTGATGTTTCAAACCTCAATCCTTCTGTAATTGATTTCACTCCTCAATATGAACCAGAAGAAACAGCATATGGAAAGCATACTGTCTTGAGAGCCTGCGAATACTTTACTGTTGAATCTTTCGAAGTTGAACATTCAGGAACACTGCATTTATCAGGCAATACATACAATGCCCTCGTTTGCATAGAAGGCAAACTTACCCTTGCTGATGATCAGCAAACCCTTGATCTTGCTAAAGGAAACAGTGTCTTCATCGATGCAGAAACCGAATCGTTCACATTTTCCGGAAATGGCCGTTTTGTCCTAATCAGTAATCCTTGATCTAAATAACTGGTACCGAGTCTCAGGAGCCAGTTTTTCTTTTTCGAGCGTTGATTTCATCACTACAAATTCATCATTCAATCGAAATGCGCTGAGAATGGACAATGCAGTTTCCGCATAATTCAAAGCTTGCTTGTGTTTTCGAACATTTTGATATGCAATTGCCAGCTGGCCATAGAGGAATGCGATAATGACAGGAGGCTGCTCCTGCTGCCGGTTATCGAGAACATCCAGTGTCATAGCAATCGTTTCATGATAGCGTCTCTTCTTCAAATACCCTTGATTGATGACGTAGATGATCGTCGGATGAATCGGAAGATGGGTTTCCAGCAAGCGCTGAACAGTCCTGTCAAAAACGTCGTCATCTTCTTCTAACCGCAGATAACCGGAAAGCGCAAAGATATCCGTGTC
>CALNCD010000212.1 GCA_937874965.1 uncultured Erysipelotrichaceae bacterium
GAAACGATACATGTCAAAACTCATTGAATTTGATAAAGCTATGGAATACCTGCTGAAACAGCTTGAAGAGGCAGGCATTGCGGAAAACACTACGATTGTGCTCTATGGCGACCACCGCCCTTTGAAATTCGATGCTCAAAATCTGGTGGCCTATACCGATGAAGTGGATCGCAGCTCCGGAGAAAAACTGGATTTGACACCAATGATTATCTATACAAAAGGACAAGCCGCCAAGACCATGAATCAGCTCAGTTCCAATATTGATCTGTTGCCGACAGTGGCAAATCTCTTTGGTCTTGATTACGATTCGCGTTTGTACTTCGGAAAAGATGTCATGGTGGAAAACTCGAGGGTAGTCTGGCAATCCGGCAGCTGGCTTGATGAAGTGGGCTACTACAGCACCGCAACGAGCGGATTCACACCGACTTCGTCATCGATTACATATACCACAGATCAGGTTAAATCAATCAATGATTCTGTTAAGAACCAGTATTACTACAGCAGTGAGATATTCAAGCAGGATTACTATTCAGTCCGTCGCTTCTCACACTAAAAAACAAGCCAGCATATCATTTTATACTGGCTTGTTTTCATTATTCTTCAAACTGCGACTGATAAAGCTCGGCATAGAAGCCTGAATCAGCAAGAAGGCTTTCATGATTTCCCTTTTCAACGATCTTGCCATTACGCATGACGAGAATGACATCTGCGTTCTTAATCGTGGATAAACGATGCGCAATTACAAAACTTGTTCGTCCCTCCATCAAGGTATTCATAGCATTCTGAATCATTATTTCCAAACGAGTATCCACGGAGGACGTCGCTTCATCCAGGATAAGAATCTTTGGATTTGCAATCAGTGCACGGGTGATTGTCAGCAACTGCTTTTCACCATTGGATATATTGGAGGCTTCTTCATTGATTTCACTGTTATAGCCATGAGGCATTGTCCGGATGAAATGATCGCACTTGGTTCGCTTAGCCGCCGCAATCACCTCATCATCGGTTGTATTGGGTTTGCCATAGACCAGATTCTCGCGGATTGTACCATTGAAAAGCCAGGTATCCTGAAGTACCATGCCGAACAATGAACGAAGATCGTTCCGACGCATTTCACGGATATCGATGCCGTCAATGCGGATCGCTCCTTGTTTTACATCATAGAACCGCATAAGCAGATTCATAATCGTTGTTTTACCCGCACCTGTGGGACCAACAATCGCAACAGTCTGACCAGGCTTCACGTCAATGCTGAAGTCCTGAATCAACGGGCTGTCATTGTAGGAAAAATAAACATGATCGAAGACAACTTCTCCTTTGAAGTTATCCTCCGTTAAAACAACATTCATTTCCCTGGATTCTTCAGGATAGTCCAGAAATTCAAAGACC
>CALNCD010000213.1 GCA_937874965.1 uncultured Erysipelotrichaceae bacterium
AAGTCATCATAGTCGGTAATATGGGTAATATCAACATTCCACCCCGGCAGTTTCTTGATCAGCGGGGTTGAGTGCAGCAAGCGGGTCAGATTACCGAAGGTATCCTTCTGCTTGCCATCTTCTTCATATGCATAAACAACAGGAATTTCACTCAGGTAGGATAAGACATCGATATTCGTCAAGGCCACATCAGTAGCGCCTTGTATTTCGCAACCATAACGCGTTGCGACGGCATCAAAGTATCCGACACGGCGTGGTCGACCTGTTGTTGCACCGTACTCACCTGCATCGCCGCCCCGCTGACGCAGTTCTTGTGCTTCATCACCGAAGATTTCGGAAATGAATGGACCGGCTCCGACACAGCTGGAATACGCTTTGGTCACAGCCCATGTTTCATCGATGTCTACAGCCAATCCTGTACCGACACTGGCATAGCGGGCTAAGGTGGAGGAAGAGGTTGAGTATGGATAGATTCCATAATCAGGGTCGCGTAATGCACCGAGTTGACCCTCAAGTAAAATTGTTTTATTCTCTTGATTTGCTTTTAGAAGATATTGGAAGGTATCTTTGACATACGGAGCAATCAGCGTCTTGTAGCTTCTTAGTTCATCAAGCACTTCCTGTTTGGTCAACGGTTCTGCCTGATAAAGATTTACCAACAGTGCATTCTTGCTTGGCAAGAGTCGATCAATTTTTTCACTCAGCCACGCGTCATCAAAGAGATCACAGACCTGGAAACCGATCTTGGCATATTTGTCAGAATAGAAAGGAGCAATACCGCTCTTCGTTGAACCGAACTGCTGTTTTCCTAAACGTTCTTCTTCCAGCTGGTCAAAACGAATATGGTAGCTCATGACGAGCTGGGCCCGATCACTTACATAGAGGGTTGGATTCAGTCCTCTTGCTTTGATCTCATCCAGTTCTTTGATCAATGCCGGTACATTTAAGGCAACACCGTTGCCGATAATATTGACAGTATGATCATTAATAACCCCAGAAGGAAGCATATGCAAAGCAAACTTTCCTTTGTCAGTAATGATTGTATGTCCGGCATTGTTTCCGCCTTGGAAACGAACGACAATGTCAGAGTCTTGAGCAAACACATCAGTCAGTTTTCCTTTGCCTTCATCGCCCCAGTTTGCGCCAACTATTGCTTTAATCATCTTTTACCCTCCTGCAATGATTTAAAAAACGAAAGGCACACAAGATGTGTGCCATAAGTTACACAACTTACCTTATCAACCTTTTTCAGAAAAGTCAATCCAAGCCACGCAAAGAAGTGTGATAATTAACGAGTATGCTTGAATTAACCCCTAAAGATTGCTATGATTTAACAGAACTTAGAATGGGTGGTTAAATCATGGTAATCAAAAAAATCGGTGCTGCGATTAATGCAGGGTGTGATATTGATGGTGCACAGTATTGTGTTGAGAGGGAGCAGGATTATTTCAGTTTTGATGCTGCACTCAGCAGTGTTAAGGATCCAAGAGATTCCGATGTCCCGATTCTTTATAAATATGAAGTCCTGGACTTTGTAACCCGGCTTCAGAAGATTGTCAAAGGGACCTTCAGTGAACATAGTTTCCCTTTAGTTTTCGGTGGTGATCATTCTTTGGCAATTGGCAGTATCAGTGCGGCATCAAATAAGAATCGGGGAGTTATCTGGATTGATGCTCACGGTGATTTCAATACGGATGTCATCTCTGAATCGAAACGGATCCATGGCATGCCATTGGCAAATCTCTGCGGACTGGGTGATGCTGATTTTGTCGCCTTAGTGGGTGAAAACACTGTTCCTTATGAAAATATCATCTATTTTGGCATTCGCAGTCTTGATCCTCTGGAAGAGGCACTGATGCATGAAAAGAATCTTCGTATTGTCACAATGAAGGAAATCAATGAAAAAGGCTACGATCAAGCAATCCAGGAAACCGTTGATTTTTTAAGGAAGTTTGAGAGTGTTCATATCAGTTTTGATTTGGACAGCATTGATCCAACGGTTGTTAAAGGAGTCAGTACACCAGTACCGAATGGCTTGAAGAAGGAAAAAGCGCTTGAGCTTATTGAGACTGTTTTCAAGACTGTTCCTGTAAGCAGCATGGATATTGTCGAATACAACCCGATTAATGATGATGGCAAGACAATCGGTGTCGTCTTGGATACCCTTGATATCGTAGAACATTACATCAAGTAAGGAGGACCGATGAATAAAGCTGATAAAATTACCGTGGTTATTCTCTTTATTCTCGGTGTTTCTCTTTTTTTTACGCCCCGGTTGTGGCAGGTCGAAGGAGGAAGCGTTGCGGTTGTTGAATACCGAGGCAAGGAATTGCTGCGGATTGACATGACAATTAATGACAGTTACGATGTCCAAGGTGATCTTGGCCCGGTAACTGTTGAAGTCAAGGATCGTAAAATACGGGTTTCTTCTGAGGAATCGCCGTACCATTATTGTTCGATGCAAGGCTGGGTCTCCTATACCAGCCAGCCAATCATCTGTCTGCCCAATGGGATAGAAGTGCGGATCATCAGTGGTGAATCCTCAGGAGCCGATACGACGATACAATGAGAAAAAGCAAAATGACGACACGTAAATTAACGCTGATTACCATGCTTACTGCCATGGCAATCGTTGCTAATATTATTGAGAATTCGATTACATTGCCGTTGGTTTTTCCGGGTGTTAAACTTGGTTTAGCCAATGTTTTTGCTGTGATTGCGCTGTATATGTTCGGCGCAAAGGAAATGCTTCTGGTAAATATCATGAGAGTCTTGCTTGCCTCTTTGTTAAGTGGTAGAATATTCTCGTATACGTTTTTTATGTCGTTGGCTGGGGCGTTGCTCAGTAGTTTAGTTGTCATCCTCTTCAAGCGCCGATCCGGGTTATCGATCATCGGAATTAACTGTATTTCCGCAGCATTCCATGGCGTTGGTCAAATCCTGATCGTGATGATTGTGATGAAATCCACTGAAATTGTAATGTATCTTGGAGTAATGATTTTACTTGCTATTCCAACGGGACTATTTACAGGCTTTCTCTCTAAAATGATATTTGAACGGATTAGGAAGGAGAACTATAATGCTTAATCTAGCGAATGAAGTTAAATTTGAACAATTCAACCTCTATTGTAGTCATCTTTTCTCTTTGTTTCATAAAGGGGAATAGATACGGCAATGGATTTGCCGTAATGCTATCATGATGATAATTACGGCACGAAAGTGCTTTTTTTAATGGGAGAAATGAAATGAAATACTTAAAATTTATGAACCGATACTTGGGGAAGTACAAACTCCATGTTATTTTGATTGGAGTTTTTACAGTGCTCTATTCCTTGTTAACGCTTGTATCCCCGTTAGTGGTCAGCTATGTGATTGACAACATCATCGGGAATCAGCCCATCAATGGTGGATGGCAGGAAATTCTGACCAGACTCATTGATGGCCGCAGCTTTATCCGCAGCAATCTGTGGGTGGGAGCAATTATTATTATTGCGGTAACACTTCTGACTGCAATTGTCATCTGGATGCGCGGGAATGTTACGGCGGTAGCTTCTGAGCGGTTTACTGAGAACCTGCGCAATGAACTTTACAATCATCTACAGAAATTACCCTATGCCTATCATGTCAAATCGCAAAGCGGAGATTTGATACAGCGGGCAACCAGCGATGTTGATCAGATCCGCCGGTTTATTGCGAATCAGATCCGTGAATTTGTCTACGCAGTAGCTATCGCAGTTATTGCTTCAATTATCCTGGTTTCCATTCATGCGGGAATGGCCATGATTGTTTTCGGCATTATGCCGTTGATTATTCTCATGTCACTGTTCTTTTTCAAACGTATGCAGAATGAATTCAAAAAATCGGATGATGCAGAAGGTGCCTTGTCTGCCGCGGTTCAGGAAAATCTTCATGGCACACGCGTCGTTAAGGCATTTAACCGGGAAGCTTTTGAATTGGAGCGTTTCGAGGCTAAGAATACGGACTATCGGAAAAAGACGTTGAATGTGACCAAGCAGTTAGCCTATTACTGGGGATTTTCGGACTTGATTTGTTATTGCGGCATTCTTGCGGTCATCTTGTTTGGTATTCTGGAAACACAGCATGGTAATCTTACCTTCGGAAATTTCTTTGTCTTCTTATCGTACATTACCATGGTTCTTTGGCCAGTCAGGAATTTAGGACGCGTCCTCTCCGATCTTGGAAAGGTAACTGTTTCTATTTCACGCTTACAGGAAGTCTTCGATGTTCAGGAAGAGGACCTCAGCAGCGGGATTGAGCCGGGGATTGAGGGGAAGTTGGTTTTTAAGAATGTTTCCTTCAAATATGATGATGGAGATCACAATGTGCTGAATGATGTTTCGTTTGCCGTTGAAAAGGGCGAAACAGTCGCATTGATGGGGCCAACTGGAAGTGGGAAGAGCTCATTGGTTTATCTGCTCACCCGTCTGTATGATTATCAGTCCGGTTCGATTGAACTGGATGGTTTTGAACTGAACCAGATTCAGCGCCATTATCTTCGCCGTCATGTCGGGTTAGTGCTTCAAGAACCTTTCTTATTCTCTAAGAGTATCTTTGAGAACATTAAAATCGCATCACCGACAGCGCAGGAAGATGATATCTTCAATGCTGCTCGCAAGTCTGAAGTCCATCAGGTAATTACTGACTTTGATTTGGGATATCAGACTTTGGTAGGTGAGAAAGGCGTCACTCTATCAGGAGGACAGAAACAGCGGATTGCCATCGCACGGACCATTATCAACAGTACGCCGATTCTGATTTTTGATGATTCACTCTCAGCTGTTGATACAGAAACAGATGCGTCCATCCGTGCTCATCTGCAGCAATTGAACCAGGCAACAACCTTTATTATTACCCATCGTGTGTCTACGGCTCAGCATGCTGACAAGATCATTGTTTTAGATCATGGCCGGATTGTTCAAAGCGGTACGCATCAAGAACTACTTAATCAAGAAGGCTTGTATCAGCGGATTGCAGATATTCAGAGCCAGATTGATTTAGGGGAGGATTACTCAAATGAGTCAGAATAAATTTAAAGAAGAAGACTACAA
>CALNCD010000214.1 GCA_937874965.1 uncultured Erysipelotrichaceae bacterium
CAGGCTCTTATGCTCGATCAGCATTTTAAGAGTACACAGGAGATGCTAAGCGATTTCAGTTTTCTTTCGCCTGAGGAAGCTCTGGAGTTTGTGGTTGAGAATCCGAACCGGATTATCGATCAGATCAAGGAAATATCGCCCATCAAAGATCGGCTGTATACACCGAGTATCGAAGGATCAGATGAAAAACTGAAGGCAATCTGCTACGAAACGGCGTATGCCCTTTATGGTAATCCGTTGCCTGAAGTCGTTGCAGTCCGGCTGGACCGGGAACTCTCATCGATTATCAAACATGGCTTCGGCGTTATTTACTATATTGCCCACTTGCTGGTGAAGAAGTCGTTGGAAGACGGCTATATTGTCGGCTCACGGGGATCGGTGGGGTCGTCATTGGTAGCGACAATGGCAAATATCACGGAGGTTAATCCTTTGAAGCCGCATTATGTTTGCCCATCGTGTCAGCATTCTGAGTTTATAAATGACAACTCTGTGGCATCAGGCTACGATCTGCCTGCCAAAACGTGTGAAAAGTGCGGAACTTTGATGCATGGTGATGGACAGAATATTCCGTTTGAAACTTTCCTTGGTTTTGAAGCTGACAAGGTTCCGGATATTGATCTGAATTTTTCGGGTGAATATCAGGAATTTGCACATGCCTACACAAAAGTTCTGTTTGGCGAACGCTATGTCTACCGTGCTGGAACCATCGGAACTGTCGCTCAAAAAACCGCATTCGGCTATGTTGCCGGTTACTATGAAAACAAGGGTATTCAACCGCTTCATCAAGCGTGGAAAGTTCATCTGGCAATGGGATGCGAAGGTGTAAAGCGGACGACAGGTCAGCATCCGGGAGGAATTATCGTTATCCCAAGCGATATGGATGTTCATGATTTCACGCCCGTTCAGTACCCTGCCAATAATAAAGCATCCGATTGGAAAACGACGCATTTTGAATTTGCGGATATCCATGATAATGTGTTAAAACTCGATATTCTTGGCCATGTGGATCCGACAGCGACGAAAATGCTGGAATCGTTATCCGGTTTAAGTGTCAAGGATATCAATGTGGCTGATCCTAAGACCATGTCCTTGTTCTCGTCAATAGATGCTCTTGATATTGATAAGCGCCGTTATACGGAGAAAACGGGTGCGGTCGGATTGCCGGAATTCGGTACCCGGTTTGTTCGGAATATGCTTGAAGTGACTCAACCGAAGAATTTCTCAGAATTGGTTCAGATTTCCGGACTTTCACATGGTACGGATGTCTGGGCAAACAATGCCCAGAATCTCATCATGCATGAACATAAGGCACTCCATGATGTCATCGGTTGCCGTGATGATATTATGACCTATCTGGTGGCTCATCATCTGCCTTCCAAGAGTTCATTCGATATCATGGAATCTGTGCGTAAGGGAAAAGGACTCAAGGAGGAATGGATTGTCTTAATGAAGGAACATGATGTTCCTCAATGGTATATTGATTCGTGCCTCAAGATCAAGTACATGTTCCCGAAGGCCCATGCCGTCGCCTATGTGACCAGTGCCGTCAGAATTGCCTGGTTCAAAGTTTACCGTCCTCTTGAATACTATGCGGTTTTCTTCACATTGCGGACCGATGTCTGGGAGATTGAAACATTGGTGAAAGGATCAGAGGCAATTGCAAAGCGGCTGAGTGGAATTCTGGCCCGTCTTAGTGATAACCAGCTGAAACGGGAAGTGTCAACCAAGGAACAGAATTTGGTGGATACATTGGAAGTCGCCTTGGAGATGACTCTCAGAGGGTATCAGTTTTCCCCGATTTCCTTGGAAAAGAGTCTGGCAACGGAGTTCTCCCTTGATCCTGATAATCCTAAGGCAATTCTTGCACCGTTCAAAGTTGTTGAGGGGCTTGGGGATAACGTGGCTCGCTCAATCGTTGCTCAGCGTCAGGGACAGGCGGATATTTCGAAGAAAGATCTGATGGCACGAAGTGCAATCAACCAGACCCTCGTCAAGAAACTTGAAGATTTGCATGTACTGGATCAGCTTGATGATGAGAACCAGTTATCCTTCTTCTAGGTAGGAGATCCGTATGATTTATTTTGACTACAGTGCCACAGCTCCTTTGCTTCCTGCCGTTCAAAGCGCAATGAGTGAAGCAGCCAAAACCTACATCGGTAACGCGAATTCCCATTATGCTTTGGGATTTCAAAGCAAAGCATATCTTGATCAGTTGACACAGGAGATCCAGACGATCCTGAAGATTGAAGATCATGATCTGATTTTCACCTCTGGAGCCAGTGAATCCAATAATATGGTTGTGCAGACAATGCGTCGTTTTCCAAAGGAGAAATGCCTAATCACAACGCCGCTTGAACACCCATCAATGATTGCTCCCTTAAGTGTACTTCAGCATGAGGGCTATCGGGTTGAGTTTGTTGGAATTGATAGGAATGGGCAGGTTGACCTTGCTCATTTGGAGGCGTTGCTACAGACTTCAGCTTCGCTGGTTTCAATTGTCGCAATGGACTCCGAGACGGGCTGCAAGCAGGATTTAAAGGCAATTGCCGACGTGGTTCATCGCTATCCGGAGGTCTTGTTTCATTCGGATGTGACACAAGCTCTGGGAAAAATGGATCTGGATTTGACGAAGGTTGATTATGCATCGATGTCTGCCCATAAACTGGGCGGTCCTATCGGGATCGGGTTGCTGATTCATCGTCGCGGATGTCCGCTAACCAACTTGATTTATGGCGGTACAAGCTTATCGCGTTATCGCTCTTCAACACCTCCTTTGATGCTGATTGCCGGATTGGCTTGTTCACTTCAGGAAACCTTGGGTCAGCGTGATAACAAGATACAGGTCATCCATCAGATGCTCCGGGATTTCCTCTCCGGTTTTGAAGGTGTCATGATTAATTCGCCCATCGATTGTTCACCGTATATCTTGAACTTTTCCTGGATCTCCCAGGATTCTCATCGGGTTCAGGCGTGGCTGAGTGATCACGAAGTGTATGTTTCCTTGAAAAGTGCGTGTTCAATGGATGATGTCCCTTCTCAAAGTGTTCTGGCCCTGACCCAAGACCCAAAACGGGCGTTGACATCAGTTCGATTGAGTTTTTCAAAGCAAACCACGCTTAATGAAGCCAAGCAGTTCAAGTCCATCTTCAGGGCATGCTATCAGCAATTGGAGGAACATCGATGAAACTGATTGTGATTACAGCGTTGTGGTGTCCTTCCTGTCTGCTGATGAAACCGCGGATTCAGAAGGTTCAGGAAAGCATGAGCGCCATAACCTTCGAACATCTTGACTTTGACTTCGATGAGGATAAAGTCAAAGCTTTGGATATCGGAAAGAAACTGCCGGTTTATATCCTGTATAATGATGAAGGCAATGAAGTCATTCGCTTCAAGGGCGAAATGAAAACAGACGAATTGGAGCGTAAGATACATGATGCGATGGATTAGAAAACGGGGATTCATGATCGTTTCAGCCATGATGCTGATTCTCTCAATCCTGGTTGTCCCTGTCAAGGCAGAGTCAGCAATTAAAGTGGATATTTACCTGTTCGGTCAGGATGGCTGTTTGCATTGTGCAGACGAGAAAGCTTTCCTGGACCCATATGTCAGTCAAAACACGACCGTCCAGTATCACTACTATGAAGTTCTGAAGGATGACGGCAATGCTCAGCTGATGGCTAAAATCGGTGTAGCTCTGGATATCCCGACGACTTCAACCCCTTTGACAATTATCGGCTCCCAGTATGTCGTCGGTTTTATCAGCGGAACGACTGACCAGCAGATTCTGGATATTATCGCTTATTATCAGGAGAATCCGACCCGTTATCGTGATATCGTGGGAGAACTGATCGGTAATAAAAATGTGGGGGATATCGGTGATGATGGTTACACCACAACAACATTCAATATCCCGTTTCTCGGAAAAATTGAAGCAACCAAGGTTTCTCTTCCTTTGCTGGCGCTTGTTATGGGCACATTGGATGGCTTTAATCCTTGTGCAATGTGGGCATTGCTGTTTCTGATGTCCATGCTCTTCAATATGGATAATAAGCGTAAAGTCTGGATTCTAGGATTGACCTTTTTGGGAACATCAGCTTTGGTGTACTTCGGTTTTATGGTGGCCTGGCTGAATCTCGCGACTTATCTCTCCAGTATTCGTCTAATTCAGATAGGTATCGCTGCAGTGGCACTAATCGGCGGCTTCTATAATCTGCGCAAATATCTTAAAGCCCGCAAGGAAGAGGACGGATGTGAAGTCATTGATGAATCACGCCGTAAACGGATGATGAAGCAAGTGTTGTCAATCACGTCTCAGAAAGTATTTGTTCTTGCTGTCTTGGGAACAATGGCCCTGGCATTCTTTGTCAATCTTTTTGAACTATTGTGCTCTGCTGGGTTACCGATGATCTTTACCCAGATTCTTTCGATGAATGCACTTTCGCCAGTTGAAAACGGCCTGTATCTTTTGATTTACATGATCTGTTATCTCCTGGATGATATCATTGTCTTTGCCATCGGTATGTGGACGATGAAGTTAACGGGATTCTCCACGAAATATGCAAAATATTCTCACCTCATCGGGGGAATACTCATGATCGTGATTGGTATTCTGATGATTGTCCATCCAGAATGGCTCCGGCTTAGCTTTTCATAAATTAGTTCATCTTTGGAAATTAGTATGTGAATGATTGTTTGAACAGATGATTCAATGATTTTCAGTTGATTATTGGTGTAAAATGTAGTACAATAATTGCGTAATAGGAAAAAAAGGAGTGGTTAGCCACTCCTTATCTATTGTCTTAAAGGAGATGAACTCGTGTTGATTGATGAAATTGGGCCGCTTTTACAAGAGAAACTGGATCAGGATGGAATTGAGTTGGTGGATTGCTTGTGGACGTCAATGGGGCATTTGAAGGTTTTGCAGGTTCAAATTGCTTTTACAGATGGAAGTATGGATCTGGATACCTGTGCAATGGTTTCTGAGTACCTGTCTGCTCGTTTGGATGAGGTTAATCTGTATGATTTCGAATACAGTCTTGAGGTTTGTTCGCCTGGTGCTGAACGTCCTTTGAAACAGGAGCGGGATCTTGAGCGTGCGCTTGGTTCGATGGTCAGTGTCAAGCTGAAGGCAGCGCGGGATGGGTTCGATGAAGTTCTGGGCACATTGAAGTCAATCGATTCAGAACATCTTACGATAGAAATACGGGTCAAACATGCGTTAAAGCAGTTTATTGTTAAAAGAGAGGAGATTGCAAGCGTCCGGCTTGCTGTAAAGGTTTAGCACTTATGAATGTAAAAGAAATTATTCCAGCGATTCAAGCCATTGAAGAAAATCGTAATATTTCCAAGGAAGTGGTTGTTGAGGCACTGAAAGAAGCATTGGCTAAGGCGTATCGGAAGCAGATTGATGTGCTTGATGCACTCATCAGTGTCGATATTGATGATGTCAGCGGTGATGTTCATCTTTATCAGGAATACACTGTTGTCAATGAAGTTGAGGACGATGAACTCGAAATATCATTGGAGGATGCACGTAAACGGTATGAATCGATTCAGATCGGTGAAATTTACCGTGTCGCCCAGGATATCGATGGACTGGGTCGGGCTGCTGCATTATTGGCGAAAAATGTGATGAAGCAAAAGATCCGTGAGGCTGAGAAGCAAGGGGTCTATGATGAATACATCGATAAGCTGGATGAGATGGTTCTTGGTATGATTGAAAGCGTTGAGGATAAGTTTGTGGTTATCAACCTTGGTAAGACGCTGGCAATGATGCCTAAGGCCGGTCAAATTCCAGGTGAACGTTATGTTGAAGGGCAGACTATCCGGGTTGTAATTACCGAAGTCAATAAGGATACCAAGGGAGCGCAGGTTCTCGTATCCCGTTCTGATGCGAAACTTGTCAAGCGTTTGTTTGAGAAGGAAGTTCCTGAGATTTTCCAGGGGATTGTTGAAATCAAGGCTATTGCCCGGGAAGCAGGCGAACGGACAAAGATGGCTGTTCATTCGTATGATCCTGATGTGGATCCGATCGGTGCTTGTATTGGACCGCGTGGAACGCGTGTCCAGGTTGTGATTGAGGAGCTGAAGGGCGAGAAAATTGATATTTTCGAATGGAGTGATAATCCAATCGAGCTGATTCGAAATTCATTGGCACCTGCTTTGGTTGTTGCCGTTTATCCAAGCGGTGAGAAGAATGGGTTAGTGGTGATTGTCGATGATAGTCAATTGTCTTTGGCAATCGGTAAGAAGGGTAAGAATGCGCGTCTTGCTGTTCGTTTGACGGGTCATCGCATTGATATCAAGTCCAAGTCTGATGCAGTCGAACAGGGTATTGATTACACTGCTCTGATGAGTGCCTATGAGGCCGAGATTGAGCGTAAGAAGGTTCAGAAGGAAATTGATGCTGCAATGGCAAAACAGGAGGCTTTGATCAAGGCTCGTGAAGCTGAACAGGAAAGTGCTGAAACGATTGTTGAAGCAGAAGTTGCACCTGTCATTGAAGCGGAAGCTGTTTCTGAACTTGAAGAAACACCGGTTGAAGAACCTGCGGAAACTGTTCTGGAGGCTGAGCCTGAATTGGAAGAACAAGAGAGCAATATCGAACAGGAAGTGGTCAAGAAGCGGGTCAAGAAGGAACTTAAGCCGCGTACTGATTATGTCTCCAAGTTTGAAACGTTGGCTGAGGCCAAGAAAACCGGCGATATACAGGCTGCTCGTCCAAAACGTAAGCCGAGCCGTGATGATGAAGAAAAGAAGAAGGAAGAGCCACAGGCTGTCTTTGATCTTTGATCTTTGATC
>CALNCD010000215.1 GCA_937874965.1 uncultured Erysipelotrichaceae bacterium
CAATTCTGCAGTCAATGTTTCATTTGCTTCACGGATTGGCAAGCGAGGTTTTCCGACAGGTACGCCCATAAGATTCATGGTTTTCTTCATCGCTGCCGGTGCCACTGCCTTCTTTAAATTCATGCGCAGCAAATCCATGGCTTCCCGTTCAACTTGCGCCTTATCCAATTGACCCTCACAAAAATGACGATATAAGCTAACTTCAAGCCGAGCTAAGACATTCGCAGTAGCCGCTACACTTCCCTTCGCGCCAGCCTTTAGCGTTTCTAGGATAAGTGAATCCGAACCGTTCAAAACATCAAAATCGTATTTTTCACCCAATGCGATATACTGCTTCTGCTTTTCAAAATCACCTCCGCTATCCTTTATTCCACAGATATTATCAATAGCTGCTAATCGCTCTGCAATCTCGATTCCTATTTCAACGCCCGTTTGTGATGGAATATTGTACAGAAGAAGCGGTGCATTGACATGATCGGCAATTGTTCTGTAGTGGTTAAACAGGTCTTCTTGCGACGGAACTTGATAGTAGGGAGAAACCAGCGAAATATAATCAACCCCTGTCTGGACTAAGCGATTTGCAAGCTGAATAGTTTCTTTGGTTGAACACCGGCCAGCCCCCGAACAGACTGGAACTCTCCCTCTCACATGATCCACAACGGTTTGAGTCAAAAGAACAACATCATCGTGATTCATAAGATGCGCTTCACCATTAGTGCCAGCTATGAACAATCCATGGACACCTTGCTCGAGCAGGTAGTCCAGCAGTTTTTTCAATGCTGGTAAGTCAAGCGCTTCATTTGAATCAAATGGGGTTACAACGGCAGGTATAATTCCTTTAAATTCTTTTCGTTTCATTGTCTTCGTTACGACACCCCCAAGTTGCTTGAGGGTATCATTCCTTTCTTTTTTAGAGTTCAGATTATAGAATTCCGAAATAGCTGAATATCATACTCAAAATAATGATAACCACCAAAATCCGGATGAACTTCGGCCCCTTCTTCGCAATGTAGAAATATATAGCAATAACTACTGCAAATGATAATAAACTTGGCGCAAGCTTGTTGATCATCTCTTGAACCACAATTTTAGTTCCTGCTTCCGAAGTAATGACGAGCGGCGTTGATACTTTGACATAGGAGGCCGATAAGGCACCCATCATCATCAGACCAAACATACTGGCCGAATTAATCAACTTATGAATTGTTCCTGACTTCAAAACAGCGACAATGGAATCACGTCCGCGTTTGTAACCCAGATGAATAAAATTGCGTGTATTAATAAATAGATATGCTCCGAAAACAAGCAAGGGCATCAATGCAGCAATCACTGAACCTTCGATAGCAAACGGGACGCATAAACCAACGATGATGGTTCGAACCGTCGCCATATCGATTGTATCGCCAATTCCTGCCAATGGCCCCATTAGTCCCGTCTTGAGACTTTGTACCAATGTTTTGGTTTGTTCCGCATCCTCATTGCCTTTGGAGATTTCTTCTTCCAACGCAATCGTAATTCCATTGATAAGACCTCCCCAAGCAACAGAAGAATTAAACATCGTAAGATGTCGCTGCATTGCTGCACTTAAATCTTCAATGTCCGGATAAAGTTTCTGAAGCAAAGGGAGCATAGAATTACAAAAGGCCAAAGCTTGCATACGTTCAAAGTTCAATCCAACCTCTGCAAATGTAAACCATCTGATAAAAACAGTATCAATATCTTTTTTTGTGACAACGACCGGTGCTTTGTTTTCACTCATAAACTGTTCTCTCCTTTTTTACTCGTTGAAGTCATATATGTAAACGCAATGGCAGAAACACCGAATATCGCGATTGCAATCGTCGAAAGACCCAAATAGGCCACTGCAAAGAAGCCAATCACAAACAAAGGAAGATACTCTTTTTTCCCAATGACAATAATTGTGATTGCGAACCCCAATGCAGGAAGAATCCCTCCGGCAACTGACAAACCATTCAATGCCCACGTTGGCAAACTGTTTATGAAGCCTTCAACAGCTGATGGTCCTAATAGAAGTGCGACGAAAACCGGAATAAAGCGAAGCGGGAACGCCGCAAGAAGCGGATAGATCGTTGCACATCGCTGAACCCCTTTCACATTTCCTTCTAAGGCATACTTATCAGCCATATGGATAAACGTTGTATTCATCGTTTTACGCAAGTTCTCAAAACCAACTCCAAGCACACCTAATGGAATCGCAATCGTAATTGCTATTTCAGCCGTCATGCCTGTTGCCAGCGCAATCGGCATCGCAACACAGGATGCTAACCCTTCATCAGCAGGAGGATTCCCGCCAGGTGCGATGGATCCGATGTAAATCATCTGTAAAGTCGCACCAATGACTAAGGCATCGCTCATATTATTGAACAGCAAACCCATGATCGGTGCCATAACCAACGGATATCTAAAGATTGAAAAAGCGTTGTACAGTAAGCGAGAGACAGAAAACCAATACAATAGCGCAATACTTGCGGCAAGAAATAAATTCATTTTGATTTCTCCTTCATCTTTTGCAAGACACTTGATAACTCCACTTCATTTTCACCAGGAACCGTTTGAAAGAATACATGTGTTCCTGCATTCTCAATCCCCTTCAATAAATCACAATCATTTTCATCCACCGGAAAATGATGGAACACTGATGTTTTCCCGGGTTTTCCTTCCAATCCACCCACCTGAAGGCTTTCAAGCCTAAAGCCATGCTTTACTGCCTCAGAAGCCGTCTCGATATTCTTGAATAGAATGAAGATACGCTTATCCTCTATTGAGTCACGCATTTTCAATGCATCCTCTATGGACAGGATCAAGACCTCATAGCCACGGGGTGCAGCCATTTTATAAACCATTCCTAAAAATTCATCCTTTGACAATTCATCATCAATAATCATAATCAGGGTTGCTTCCTTCATTTTCAGCCATTTCGTGACAACCTGACCATGGATGAGTCTAAAGTCAATTCTGCAGTGTACAATATTCGTCATATGATTTATTCCATCACTTTCTATCCCCTTCTGTAACATAACCGATCGGATCATTCATTACAGATGATGTGTTCCAAAACTAAACTGTAGGTATAACAAGAGCGCGCCCTCCACGAGTTAATTGACCTAAATGACTGATATTCACCTTCTTCCCTTTGCAAGCCGCCCTTAAATCGATGAAATCGGTGATATACAACTTTCAATCGATTTTTTTCCGGCTGCGACACAATTTTTGATAAGTACATCAAGAGATACGTCGTCACGATCCCTGATCAAGATCAATTCCAACAAAATTGGCAAATTCATGCCGCAAATTAATCGACATTGGTATTTCTGCTGAATGACTAATGCAGCATTATTTGGAGTTCCCCCATACATATCTGTAAGCAAGACTGTTTCCCCATTCAAGGTATCAAATGTTTCCGTGACTTCTTTAATAAGATTTTCAATTGATTTTCCTTCTGTTAACGAAAAGGCATAGACATCTTTTATTTCCCCGACAATCATTTCTGCACTTTTTATCAACCACGTTCCAAATTCACCATGGTTCATAACGATAATATTCAGTTTCTGGCTCATACCATCCTCCAACATACTTCATTTCATACTGCAATGATATCAGCCTTGATCCCTGGTATTCTTTGGATATTTTCACTAATGCAAGTGCAAGAACAAAAAAAAAATCAGAAGTATCTTCGCTATAATGATGATGTGATATTGGAACACTCCTGAATAACAAAGTCTCCAATAGAATGGAATCCCGCTTTAAATAAAAAGCACTCTATGAGGATCGAATAACATCAACAGTTTATATTTATCCTCCATACTCTAAAAATGAAACGAGGAAACTATGCGACTTTCACAACGACAATACGATATTCTCAAACATCTCATCGAAAACCGAGATCATTTCGTATCGTCGAGAAATCTTTCCGTTCTATTCAATGTCAGTACACGCACTATAAAAAATGAACTGCCTGTCCTACGAGAATACACAGACCCATATTCATCATTCACCTTGCTTGCAGTCCATGGAAAAGGAATCATCATTCGCGTAGAAGATGGCAATACGTTTCAATACGAGACTCAGGAATTATTGAACCAAAATCATGTCATGAGTGATAACGATGATTCGAAGCGAAATATGCAAATTTTAAAATTCTTGCTGGAAAGAAAAACATATATTTCAAAAGATCGTATCCTCTCAAATTTCCATATCAGTGAATCAACCTTTTACAGTTCATACAATAAAATCAAAAAAATGATAGAAAACTTCAACCTTACGTTGAAGCATACAAAAACAAAGGGCTATTTTATCGATGGGCTGGAACAAGACAAGCGGACAATAATTGCCCACTTTGAACTCTTCACAAGGGCCCATTCCCTTTTACGCCATAAATCGACAGACATCGCCCATATTTATAGTTTTATTGCGGAAACCTTTATCCAATTCAAATACAAAATAACAGAATCCGTTCTTCAGAACATCAGTTTTCATGTCTTCCTGATTAAACAAAGAGTCGATAATGGCAATACAATTGAGACGATTGAGAGCCAAGGCCTCGATACACTGATTGAATACAGGATAGCCGAAACAATTCTGGAGAAGCTGATCAAAACCCCAGCTCTTTCTGAAAATTCATTGAAGAAAGAAACATTGCTTCTGACCCAAATCATTCTGGGCAAGCTCAATTACTCTGCAGATGAGACATTGCAGCAAGAAATCAACTCTTTTATCAGTGATTGTTTCAAGCAAATCCATATGAAATTCGGATTCAATTTTGAATCCGTTGAACGATTGCGTTTATACCTCGTATTGCACATTGTTCCGTTGATCTATCGCATCAGCTCAGGCACACAGCTGAAAAATAGTATGACTACAAAAATTATGCAGCAATTCCCTCACGCCTATGACATATCCCTTTACTTTTCAATCCTTTTTAAAGAACATTTCGGCTATGCCATGTCTCTTGATGAAATAACCTACCTGACGCTCTACTTCAACCTTGGAATTGAAGAAATGAATCTCTTTAAATCTACAAAACGTCTGCTGATCATCACAAATATGCGCCATTCAGAAACTGTACTGATTCGACATAAATTCTTATCCTGGTTCCCTCAGCAGATCAGTGAAATCGTATTCTCTCACTCGAATGATTCTTTGGATAATCTCGGAAGCTTTGATGCAATTTTTGCGACCGATATACCGGAAGACAGTAAATATCAATCTATCGCAACGAAAATCAATATTTTCCCAGATAACGCAGATTACAAGCGCATTGATTTGGCCCTGAACGGATTTTCAAGCAATTCAACCGAATTGATTCTTGAAAAATTCAACCGAAACTGTTTCTACTATGGGAAAGCCGATTCAAAAGCGCACATCATCCGGATTTTATGCGAGAATGCACAAAAAACATTCCATCTTGACCATGATTTCTATGAAAAAATCATGAGCAGAGAGTCCATCTCAAGCACATACTTTGGGGATCTCGTTGCTATGCCCCACCCACTCACACCTATTTCCGATGAAACATTCATTTCAGTCGGTATCTTAGATACACCCATTAAATGGGACAGCCAATACCATGTCCAGCTTATTATCTTGCTCTCAATCGAAAAAAATAATCCCTGGGCTTTTCAGCTTTGGGATTATATTGGTCATATTATCCGAGATCTCGACGCTGTAAATAGGCTCATCCATACCCGTACATTTGATGAATTCATCTCAAGCGTTGAAACACTGATTACCCATACAAACGGATAGTTCACGATTCACGTTTATTTTCTATTCCACCAGCGTCTTATGATCAATCACTAATTTCAATTCATGAAGACTGCTGTAGGTTAAAAGAATTACGCTTAATCCAAGCCAGACAAGCCGCAAAGGCGTATTCAGAAACAACGGATAAAGAACTGCTGCTATCCCTGCACTTTTGTTTTGCCAGGTATGCAACGCTACTCCCTGTCCATTATAGCGATAACCAAGGAAAAGACTCATCCCCTTGATGACCAGAATACAGCCGATCCAAATAAAGGCTGGAACACTCAGAGCGGGAAGAATATACACAGTCAATGTAAGATAGAGCACCAGGTCAGCCCGAGAATCCAATCGTGCCCCTTTTTCGCTCGTTACTTGCCAATGACGCGCCAGCCATCCATCCAGAACATCACTTAGGCAAGCGCTGTAGAAAAGCAGCAAGAATACCCCTGGTGACGTCATCATGAACCATGATATGGCACATAGCACAACCCGTGCTATCGTCAAGCCGTTTACAATCTGCGTCTTAGTCATCACTTGCCATCGCCAGCTCTTCGTAGAATTCCTGATAGAAATCCTCCAGGACTTGGTGACGCTTCAGCGCAAATTCCTGGCCCTTGCGAGTCTTCATACGATCATGAAGCTTCAAGAGTTTCTCATCGAAATGCGCAATGCAATTCCGTTTCAGATGGCGATAGTCATGAAAATCACGGACTACCACCTGTTCAAGGTCAGGATCATGGAACGGATTGTGATGGGCACCTGCATAATAGAATGTCCGGCCTATTCCTATGGCTCCCATGGCTTCCAATGCATCAGCGTCACTGACAATTTCCGCAATCCGGGATTGTTGCTTCTGTTGAAAGCCGCCTTTAAAGCCGATGCTTTGGATTGCCTGTACAATTGCCGCTGCACCGCTGCCAATCTTAAAATCACCTAGAAGGTTCAACAAAGAGGCTTCCTGGTTAGCATGCTGATTCATTTTATCATCCATCTCTTCATGCAAGAGAGCCACAAGCTGTACCAGAAACACATCATCTTCCTCCTCGCAGAGCTTCCTTGCCAAGGACGCCACTCTGAAAATATGAAAATGATCATGACCGCTTCCCTCATCATGATATTTGTTCCGGATATAGTTTCTCACCTCTTGCAAGGTTCGCTTCTGTGTTTCTGTTTCTGGTTTCATAAGTCCTCTTCTGTCTCTAGTATACATGACTCCTCATTTGCATGCAATTTTGGGCTGTGCTACAATGAGACTGGAATGAGGTGATAACCAGTAGACAGCAAGAACCTATAATTATAGCGCCCGGCTTAACAAGTGACGAGGAAAGAGGAGTATCGAAAGATTCGGCGGATGCCTCTTCGGCGATGGTCGTCGTAAGATGAAGTGCAAAGTCAAACAAAGACTTCATTCAACCAAACGATTTGAAAGGATACATAATTTATGTGTGGAATAGTTGGATATGTTGGCAGCAATGACGCTGTTGATTTTTTGATTGCGGGTTTAAGCAAACTTGAATACCGCGGCTATGATTCAGTCGGACTATCGGTCTTTGATCATGAGACTATCCTGACTCGGAAAACCAAAGGACGAGTCGATGACCTCAGGAAGGTCTTGACGTCCCGCCCCCTGCATTCTGCAACTCTGGGCATCGGCCATACCCGATGGGCTACCCATGGTGAACCCTCGGACCTCAATTCTCACCCGCATGGAAACTTCAGAGTTTCAATCGTCCATAACGGCATCATTGAAAACTACCGTCAGATCAAAGAACGGATGATCCGCAAGGGTTACAGTTTCAGTTCTGAAACAGATACCGAAACAATTGCGAAATGCCTGGACTACTACATGGTTCAAAAAGGAGAACCCTTAAAAGCCATCTCGAAAGTCATTGAAAAACTTGAAGGATCCTATGCTTTAGGAATCCTGATTAAAGATACACCCGATACTCTCTATGCCATTCGCAAAGACAGCCCCTTGCTCATCGGTCTGGGCGATCATGAAAACTATATCGCTTCAGATATGACTGCCCTTCTGAAATACACCAAGCGGTATTACCTGCTTGAGGAAGGGGAAATCGCAATCATCACGAAGGATTCCGTCAGGATCGTTGACTGTGAAGACTTTCTGGAAATCACGAAAGAAGAACACTATGCAGACTGGGATGAAGAATCTGCTGAAAAAGGGGGATACCCGCACTTCATGCTGAAAGAAATTCATGAGCAGCCTGACGCTTTCCGCAGAACAATCACCCCGCGGATCATACGGAATACGATTTCCTTTGAGAGGGATAACCTCGATGACAGAACCTTAGCATCGATTCGTAAATTCTATATCGTTGCCTGCGGAACTGCCATGCATGCAGGAATGATCGGAAAATCGCTGATTGAAAGATATGCACGGACCCCCTGTGATGTCGTTATTGCCAGTGAATTCCGTTATCAGGACCCTATTTTCCAGGATGGAGACTGTGTCCTGATTATCTCCCAGTCGGGCGAAACAGCCGATTCACTTGCCGCCTTACGCTTGGCGAAACAGGCAGGTGTCATGACTCTGGCAATCGTGAATGTCGTAGGTTCATCCATCGCTCGGGAAGCCGATTTTGTCATCCAAACCATTGGAGGTCTGGAAATTGCAGTAGCCAGCACTAAGGCCTACTACATGCAGCTGAGCATCCTGTATCTGCTCGCCTTCAAACTAGCAGCCTTGCATGACTTGCTTTCAAGCCAGGAACTCGCAGATCTGCTCCATGACTTTCAACACATGGAAGATGTTGCCCGCGATATGCTGAATCAATCCGGGAACGACCAATATCTGGCTTCCTTGTATCAAGGGGTGAAGTCCATGTTCTTTATCGGGAGAGGCCTTGATTATGGTCTGGCATTGGAAAGCTCACTGAAGATGAAAGAAATATCGTATATCCATTGTGAAGCCTATCCAGCCGGTGAGCTTAAACATGGCACAATTTCACTGATTACTGAAGATTCCATGGTGATCGCTCTAGCGTCATCAAAAGCCATCGTAGAGAAAACCATCAGCAATATCAAGGAAGTAAAGGCCCGTAAAGCCACTGTTCTTCTTGTTGTCCGCGATGATGTAGAAGTGGCGGAAGATGCTTACAACCAAAAACTGACTCTGCCTAGTTATCCGGATGTCTTTATGCCCCTTATTGAAATCATCCCCATGCAGTTGCTCGCCTATTACATGGCCGTGCTGAAAGGCAATGATGTGGATAAGCCGCGGAATCTGGCAAAATCTGTTACTGTTGAATAAACCCGTCACTTGACGTACGTTCAAAGGGGTCCTTTATAAAGGACCCCTTTGATGTTTTTGAATGTATGCTGACAGAGCGCTCAACCCAGCTGCAGGTGCCGTTGCTGATACAGCAAATATCCAGCCAACCCAAAAGCAACAATAACCAGGATCAAGCCGCTTAGATAGCCGCCGGCCTGAAGAATAAGCGGTCCGATCAGCTGATTCACCAGATTTGAAAGGGCCATACCCAGCGATAACAGCGTCAGGAATGATCCGCTCACCTGAGGTTTAAGCGTCGCTGCATATGGGTAGAAACACCCCCAGAGCAGATCATAGCCAAACCCGAAGAGAAAACCGACGCCGTAAAGCAAAGGCAGACGCAAAGGAAAGAAAGGCAATGCCACGATGACACATGCGATTCCAGCTAAGAGACCTCTGTAAAGGGAAAACCGTTGACCCATGCCCATGATGATGATGCCTGCACTGAGCGAACCCAGGGCAATAATCGTGTAAATCAGCGAAATACTGTATTGGTCAATCCCGTAGCCGGATAAACTGATACTGGTAAACGTATAGACATAAACGGATGGAGTGCAGATCAGAAAACAAATGAAAATCATCCTCCGGATTACCCTGTCACTCAGCAGGTGAACCAGCTTAACCGAAACACTCGCTGTACCGTTGGCATCTTCAATCGTGGACAGCAAGCCCAGC
>CALNCD010000216.1 GCA_937874965.1 uncultured Erysipelotrichaceae bacterium
GTGAAAATAGCACGCTGCCAGGTAATTCGGTTCTCCTTGAGAACCTTTTTTTATAGAGTCAACGATGGTATAATAGAACACAGGATGGAGGAAGATGTCATGAACCGAACGGCGCTTTGCATTCAGATGCTTATGATTCTCCAATCCCGTAAAGTGGTCAAGAAAAGCGAATTGGCTCAGATGTTGGAAACGAATCCACGCAACATCATTGAGTTTAAACAGGAACTTGAGACAGCTGGATACACGATTGAGAGTTATGCTGGACCAGAGGGCGGTTATAGGCTGAAGAGCGGACCGCAATTGATTTCCCGGGAATTATCAGATGATGAAATTTCTGCACTGATTCGCCAGTTTTCAGCCTTACAAAGCAGCCAGGACGCAGCTGTATCGATGACGCTCAAGCGTGCGCTAGCACTTCTAATGTCCTCGCTTGAAAAGCCTCTTCCGGAGATTTATGCATATGCTCAGGCCAAACTGAATATTGATCCGGTATTTTACCAGCATATCATCGACACGGTCCTCCAGGCGATTACTCTGAAACGTCGTCTTTTCTTTACTTACCGTAAGACAGATCAATCCGTGAAGGAATATACCTTTGAGCCTTACGAATGTATTACCATCGATTCGATCTGGTATGTTTTCGGTTATATCAAAGCAGGGAGCTTTAAGAGTTTCAAGCTGAATCGGGTGGTAACGATTGAATTGACAGATCAGACTTTTATCGAGACGAAAACAACACATTCCCGTGAAATTAATGATTTTGGATACACTATTGATAAGCCTATCCGATTTAAAGGGGTTATATCTGATTTGAATTATTTGGAGGAATATATATGGGGAGACAATCAATCCATACGCTGGATATCCGATCGTCAATTCGAAATTGAGGTAGACTTCAATACCGAATATCGGTGTCTGGATTTTATCCGCCGGGCCTCTTATCATTGTGAAATTCTTGAACCCATATGGATTAGAGAACAATACAGTGCTGAAATAGGGAAACTTTATGCAACTTATTTTCAATCGGAATAAGTTGAATCATTGTATAATAAAGCAAAGGAGAAGCTATGAGTCAAGACAATGAGCAACAGCTTGACGAACGGTTCAATCCGTTTAAGTCAAGGACAAATAAATATACGAATCTACGGCATACAATCGCAATCGTGAGCGGGAAAGGCGGTGTTGGGAAATCAACAGTCACGTCACTTTTAGCGAATGCCTTAAATCGGCAAGGACTGAATATCGGTATTTTAGATGCGGATATTACCGGCCCATCCATCGGACATGCCTTTGCGATTCACTCAAAGGCAAGCGGCAGTGATCTGGGGATTATCCCTGCGAACAGTTCGATGGGAATAAAGATCGTAAGTACGAATATGCTTTTGGACAACGATGATACACCGGTGCTGTGGCGTGGACCTATGATTGCGAATGCAGTCAAGGAATTCTATACTGGCGTTCTTTGGGGCGACCTGGACTATCTTTTAATTGATATGCCTCCGGGAACCGGGGATGTCGCGCTTACTGTTTACCAGTCCATTCCTATTGATGGCATCGTCGTGGTCACAACGCCTCAGGATATGGTCAGTATGATTGTCAGCAAGGCGATTAAAATGGCTGAGCAAATGAATGTTCCTGTACTTGGTATCGTTGAGAATATGAGCTATATGGTTTGTGATCATTGCGAGAATAAGCTTTATCCTTTTGGAAAGGGCAATGTTGAAGAACTTGCTGAACTTCACCATGTTGAGGTTCTCGGGCAGATCCCGATCAATCCAAGTGTTAATCAAGAGATGGATGCAGGTCGTATTGAAGTTATAGAGAGTTCAGAGATGGATGCTTTAGCAACGCGGATCCAGTTCAAAGTGAATGCGTAAATTGGAAAGCGAACGATATCGTAAGATTCTTTCGCATGTGAATAAAGAAGGAGAATGGCCCATGATCTGCATTGAAGGCGTAGTTGGCGTTGGCAAAAGTTCATTGATGGATGTAATTTCAAAAGAAGGGTATGCACAGTTCGAGGAACCGGTTGTT
>CALNCD010000217.1 GCA_937874965.1 uncultured Erysipelotrichaceae bacterium
ATTTTCATCGCTTTATTTCATGGCAGCTATCCCTTGCCTCATGCTTGCAGGCCGATGGATAAAAGCGCAGTATCGCTATCTGCTTCTTTTGGCGTTCAGCCTGTATTTCTATGGCTCTTTGTCGTTTCCTTCACTCTACTACCTCATAGGACTTGCCGCTATCACCTGGCTCTGTGCAGCCTGGCTGAATCATTCACAGGCACGAGCAAAAAAGCATGCGGTTATCGCATCAAATGTTTTGGTTGCCTGCATGCTCTTATTTACCAAATACACTAATTTTATTGCCTCTATATTTACCGGTAATCTCAATCTCTTCTCCATTTTCGTTCCTATCGGCATCTCATTCATCACCTTCCACGCTTTGAGTTATCTTTTTGATGTCTATAAAGGCCGTGTATCCCTGATCCGAAATCCCTTGGAACTGCTGTTTTATCTTTCATTTTTTGCCCATATCCTTCAAGGACCAATTTCCAAATCACGCGATTTCATTCCCCAGATCAAACAACCGTCCTCACCTGATGCTCAATCTATCAGCTTCTCATTCTTCCAGATTGCCTGCGGCTAGTTCCTGAAATACGGCATCTCCAATCAGATTGCCCGCATCGTAAATCCAGTTTTCAGTTCAACTGCTTCTTATAGCGGTATTGAATTGTGGATTGCGATGTTCCTCTATGCAATCCAGATTTACACGGACTTTGCCGGGTACTCGAATATTGCCATCGGAATTGCCCGTTGCCTCGGATTCAATGTCAAAATGAATTTCAATCGTCCGTACTTTTCAAAAACGATTGCGGAATTCTGGAATCGCTGGCACATATCGTTAGGGGAATGGTTTAAAGAATACATCTACTTCCCCTTAGGCGGAAGCCGCAAAGGAAGACTCAGACAGTATCGGAATATCCTGATTGTTTTTCTTATTTCAGGTCTATGGCACGGTTCAACATTGAATTTCCTGATTTGGGGTATCCTGCATGGCTGTTACCAGGTGATCGGCTATATCCTACTTCCTTTACGCAAGCAATTCAAACGGTTCTTCCATATAACCGGTCTTATTGAAAAACTATTCGCCACAGGATTCACATTCATCTTGGTCACATTAACCTGGACATTCTTCCGTATCAGCACATTCAGTGAAGCCTCGAACGTTCTCCATAAGATGCTGACATTGGATGGAGCACGCGCATTTTTGAGTAATGCGTCAGCAGTTATGGTGCATCTTTTCAAGAATGAACCAACGCTTATTGTCCTTGCGGCAATGATTTCAGTCTTATTCATTGCTTCTATGCTGATGCGTAAAAACACGTTGTTTGCTCAAGTTCATCGACTTCCGGTCATCGCACGCTACAGCTTCTACATTCTTCTGACTTCCTTAACGCTCTATATGACCTTAAGAGGTTCATCAAGTGTCAATTCCTCATTTATCTACTTCCAATTTTAAGGAGAACATCATGAAAATTATCTTGAAAATCTTATTTGTTACAGGATCCAGTGTCTTTCTGCTGCTGGCACTCATTCTCTATGGCGTCGGCGGCAAAGCGGGATTCGTCGGATCTTATCAATCCGTTATCCAGCTCAAGTATGACCATCTCATGAAAACATCGTCAAAGAAGATCATCCTGATCGGCGGATCAAATCTCGCCTTCGGCATCAATGAGACCATGATTACGGATGCAACCGGATACGATGTTGCAAATCTCGGTCTTCATGCCGGTTTTGGAACACTCTTTCCAACCGAGCTTTCAAAAGCAAATATAAATGCCGGCGATATTGTCGTTCTCGCTTATGAATACGGATGGGAACAGGCCAATTCTTTTTCAACCTTCGGAGTTGATCTGATCATGAGCGGCATTGATAATCGGCTGGATATGTACCGCTATGTCCCTGTCAGCAAATACCCGGAAATCCTGGATTACCTGCCCGAGTATTACTCAAAGAAAAATACCGTGGACTACCTCCAGCAGCCTGAAGGAAGTTATACTTCAAAACTATTCAACGATAAAGGTCAGATGACCTATTTCAGGGACCACTCACAATACGCCTATACAAAGGATCACGACATTACCTTAGGCGACTTCAACATCTCCGGGGAATCGAAGCAGTATTTGTCCGCCTTCAAATCATTCGTGGAAAGCAAAGGGGCAAGT
>CALNCD010000218.1 GCA_937874965.1 uncultured Erysipelotrichaceae bacterium
ATATTGAAAAGGGGATTATTGAGATTGCTCCCTTAGCGTATATGCGGGGACGGACGTTGGAAAATGCCATGATTATTCTGGATGAAGCTCAAAATGCAACTAAGGCACAAATGAAGATGTTTCTGACACGTCTGGGAAATCAGTCCAAAATGATCGTTACGGGAGATATTACGCAAATTGATCTTAAACCGAGCGAAGTCTCTGGATTGAAGATGGCACAGGATAACTTGAAGTATATTCCTGGTCTGGCATTTGTGGAATTGAGTGTTAGCGACGTGGTTCGCCATCCGCTGGTTGTCCGGATATTGAAACGGTTCGAGGAGAATAAAATCTAATGACAAAAGTATTGATTATTGAAGATGAAGAAAGCATTCGCTTATTATTGCGGTATGATCTAAAAGCAGCGGGATATGAGGTTGAATTGGCTGAGGATGGTGAAACAGGTCTTGAGATGGCTTTATCCCGTTCTTATGATGTGCTTATTGTCGACTGGATGCTGCCTCGGTTGAGCGGCCTCGAGTTGGTCCGTAAGGTCCGGGAAATGCAGAGTCAAGCGCTCATCTTTATGGTGACAGCCAAGGATGAGGAACAGGATGTTCTGGAGGCTTTTGATGTTGGGGTGGATGATTATCTCATTAAGCCTTTTTCACCGCGGCAGCTCGTTGCACGGCTGAATGCGCATCTGCGTCGGTTAAGTCATCGTGAAAACCAGCAGCAACGGACTTTCGGAAATGTTGTCATTTCCGATGAAGAACATCGTGTGCTCGTGGATGGCAATGAGGTGTTTCTGACTAAGACAGAGTTTGATCTTCTGCAGTATCTGAGTTCAAATCTGAATAAGGTCATGTCCAGAGAACAGATTCTGAATGATATCTGGGATTTTGATTATGATGGCGATACCCGAATTGTGGATGTTCATATTTTTAAACTTCGAAGCAAGTTAGTCAATGGATCGTTGCAGATCAAATCCTTAAGGGGTGTGGGCTATGTCGCTAAGATCACTGCTTAGTCTTTTTTTCGTCCTTGTCACAAGCCTTTCGCTTGTGTTTACAGTATATTTAAGGGATTTTCTGTATCTGTTTGTGCTCATCCTAGCAATTCTTTGCATCGTGCTGTATCGGCATATTATCAGATTGCAACATAGGCTTGTTCAAGAGAACCAGGCGCAGACGATGCATGTGATGGATATTCAAAAAGAAATTGATTTGCGCTCGAATCAGATGACGCTTCTTATTGAAAGTATACCGATTGCACTTTGCTTTATTGATCAGCGCGGCGTAATTATCATTAAGAACGAGAACTTCATGCGGCTCGTCAACCATACATTTGATCGTGAGGAAACCGCAAGCTCATTC
>CALNCD010000219.1 GCA_937874965.1 uncultured Erysipelotrichaceae bacterium
TCAGAACCTAATTAATTGCAGCGAGCGGAACTAAAGTCAGGTCGAGACGATTCCCGTCTTCAAACAGCATCATCCAATTAAAACGAGAACAGTGACTTGGATGACGCATCCTCTCAGGCATCTGTAACATCCTTCGAGTTCCAAAATAATCAAGCCATGCTTCATTCGCAGTAAAGGGCCCTAGATTATCAACGAGGAAAATGATATCAAAATCCTGATACTTATCACGCCTAACATTTGGATTCGCTCTAGATCCGTTCAAAAAGACCGCACGGACTCGATCATCCGATTCAGCATACTGCAGAATCAGAGCATACATTTCTTTCTCAGAACGCATAATAACCTCCTGACACGAACACCAAGACAATGAATGCATAACTTTGATTGGTGCCATCAATTCGACATTTATGAATAATTCGTGATTGCACTATTCGTCAGATACACCAGAAATTAATGACGGATAACCTTGTCAAGCTAATCCATAGTCGTTAGCCTGGTTTGCGACATCTAACGTTCTTAATTCATAGCTTTTTGCACCGGACGCAATAAATGGGTCACGCTCTGCTCTTATTATTGCGTCTTCCCGAGTTTCACACTCTATTACAACCATCCCTCCAGGATAATCCGCAAATGGCCCGCAAAGAATCAATTCTCCCTTTGCGTCCAGCTCCCGTAGATAATTTACATGCTCCAAAACAATTGCTTGACTTAAAGGACTGACATTCGCCATCATATATACAAATACCATTGTTTTTCCTCCCTTATTTTTCAATGTGTTCATCACATTAACGTTGGACTTTTATAACCACCAATTAAAACCAATAACACACCCTATTGCAACTCATTTTCTCCAGGAAGTTTTTTTCAGATTATATCAATTGGAATCTTCACACCATCAGTATTCGCTAAAAGTGATACTGTCCCCCTGCTACTTTATTCTGATTTTTTTCCTTGAATTGATTCATCGCGATTCGCTCGTTTACGGACCATCTCTTTACTCATTATAAAACACACTGGTACAAACGTCGAGTCCTGTTAATCAGCGATATTAGATAGAGCAGCTACGAATAGAAGTCTTGTTAATTTATTTAATAATTATTCTGAACCGCTGTTCGAGTAACAGCACATTTAAGTTGACTGTACCCTCCATATAAAAATCACATACTTCTTCGTTTTCTAGTGAACTTATATCTGCTTTAAGTCCTTTTTCAAACAAAAGGGATCTATTACCTCACGTTGTGTTCTTCCATTTCCTTCACGAAACGGATGCATGTAATTCAAAATATCCAGGAATACACCGAGAAAATGAATTAGTTCCTCTTCTGATTTCGCATTAATAACTTCAATAATGAGTAAATCAATCTACATTGATGCTTGCATAAAAGACTGCAAAGGAATAAATGGTTTATTTGATTTGCTGATATTGACTTGCCTAAATTCACCAGCCCAATTGTACATACCTTGAAAAAGATAGTGGTGAATTTGATATATATCCCTAGTTGACTTAACTATTATTGGTTTGTCATAACGTTCAACAAGACGGATGGATACTAAAAGATGCTCGGCTTCTTCAAGCTTTTGAGCATCTCTAATATCTAATTTATTACGTAATATACTTGTATTCAGATACACATAATAACCATCAGAATCAAGGTAAGTATATTAATTTATTTGCTTGATCTGGATTTCAACGACACAATCAATTGTACGCGTGTCATCCTTCCTTCAACAACATCTCGAATTTGACGAATAGATTGTTTATTTGGTCTGAATCCTTCATAGAAGCTTGAAGCAATTACACTTTTAGAGCCTGAAATGATTGCTTATTACGAAACTGAACTCTGAATATTTTATTTGATTTATCATCGAACTTTGTTTTATTCATATCATCGCATTCACACTAGTATTATATCATAATCAGGATATTTTTCACTGCTTAGACTGGATTAAAAAGTTACAATTGAGCGCAAACTCAAACGATTAGTAGTTTCCCTCAGACTTTTCACCTTGCATCAACTTAACCCCACCCGAAGTACCAATACGGCTTGCTCCGGCGTCAATCATCGCTTTCAGATCATCTCTATTACGAACACCACCTGCTGCTTTCACGAGGGCGCGTCCTTTTACAGATCGATAAAGTAAAGCAACGTCATCAACAGTTGCACCTCCTGTCGAAAAACCGGTTGAGGTCTTCACGAAATCAGCATGTCCTTGAATAACACAATCACAGGCAAGGACTTTTTCCTCATCCGTCAATAAGCAAGTTTCGATAATAACCTTCAGTATCTTCTCCCCGACAGCCTCTTTCACTGCAGCAATCTCCATTGTGACATATTCTAGATTTTTTTCTTTAAGTTTCCCGATATTCAGGACCATATCAAATTCATCGGCTCCATCCTTGAGTGCTTGTGCTGCTTCAAAGACTTTTGACTCCGTTGATGTTGCCCCTAAAGGAAAGCCGATCACTGTGCACACAAGAACATCGCTTTCCACAAGTTTCTTTGAACAATAGGCAACTCGGCCTGGATTGACACAGACACTCTTAAAGTCGTACGATTTTGCTTCTTCACATAGGGTGTCAAACTGGGATTCAACAGCATCTGCTTTCAATAATGTATGATCAATATATTTGCTATAGTTCATCATCTTCTCCTTTGACTACACTTTGATGTAGAATCTGAATTGCAACATTGTTGTCACCCAGATAAGCTTCATTGCCGTACATATAGTTTTCATTTCCTTTTCCGAGAATTGTAATGGTATCATTCTCATTGGCCAATTCAATAGCCTGACGGATTGCATCATACCGATTTTCGATAATAACAGAATTGGTATCGGCAATTCCCTGCTGGATATCCAAGCAGATATCACGGATACTTTCATTCCGATTGTCTTCTTCTGTCAGGATAATCATATCACAATACTGATCACTAATTGAACCTAGAATGGGCCGTTTCGTCTTATCACGTTTACCTGCACATCCAAAGACGCTAATAATCCGATTATCCTTCGGAGTAATTGTCTTAGCGAACTCGTATAATTGTGTAAATCCATCCGGAGTATGCGCATAGTCTACGATAACTGAGAAGTTCTGTCCTTCTTCAATAAACTCCATCCGACCACCCAGCTTCATGCAAAGAGGCAATAATTGCCAACGAATTGTAAATGTTAAAACGGGCAACGAGGTCAGTCTCAATCAGATATTCCTGATTATCATAAACAAGGGTATAGTTGCTCTGAAATTTTCCCAGCTGAATATCTTTTGCTTGATAGGTTGCTTTGCTGTTAATCGCATACGTGACCTGATTACCCGAATGTTCCTTTGATAAGCGGGCACCATAGTCATCATCAATATTGATAATAGCAATACCAGCTTCATCCAATCCATCAAACAGTTTCTTCTTTGCCAGGTAATAATTTTCCATTGTTCCATGATAATCCAGATGGTCATGCGTCAAATTCGTGAACACTGCCTGGTCAAAGTGTATTCCCTTAACCCGATCCATCGCAAGTCCATGGCTGGAAGCCTCTATCACCACGGCTTTAGTTTCTACATCAACCATATCGCCTAATGTTTTAACCATCGGGATAATATCCGGAGTTGTCAGCATAGGCGGTAATTTCACATTCCCGTATTCAATGGAAATAGTTCCGATATAGCCAGTCTTAACAAACTGGTTGAGAACGTGCTTAATTGAAAGTGAGATTGTGCTTTTACCATTCGTTCCAGTGACTCCTATCACTGTCATTTTTGCTGAAGGGTCATCGTAAAACCGATTCACTGTTTCGATCAACGTTTCATGAACATTATCGACTTTAATATACTCAATACCCTCCTGATAATGACTCAGCTCACGCTGATGAACCACAGCTACGGCACCATTATCAATGGCCTGATCCGCAAACTCATGGGAATCGTGAACCAAGCCAAACGTGCAGAAGAACAGGCTCTGCGTGGTCTTGACACGCGAGTCTGAAGATAATTGCTTGATTTCAATGGGCTTTGCACTGCTGAATAATTGATTCAATAACATGGCGTACCTCCTTTGTCTACATCATCCAGACGTAGAACCTATACTTCACTGATTCATAGAAGCAAATTAAGCGTGGTTTTTTTGCTTCAGATACTTTAACAGCTTTTTCTTCAATTTACTGGAAACAAAGTCGCAGTTACAGACGTAATTTATTAAGCCATCCTCATCACGATGAAGCAAAAAATCAATAATCAAGGGCTTATTCAACTGTTCCTCACGAACTCTGCTCTGATCCATCGGTAAACGAATGACATCTGCAGCAGTTAACTGATAGAAGCATAGCAATTCACTATTCCAGAGAATCATTGAACTATCGTCATGATAGATACAATCGCAGTCGCAAAATCCATTCAGATAAGGAAGCTGGCCATAGAGATCAATATCAATAATTTCCTGCTTGAATACCTTGTACATCTTCAAAAACTGCGGCAGTTCAAAAATCGGCATCTCCTTATCGTAAAGTGAGTTCATCAGCACATTGAAAAATGGAATAAAGATGATCTGTTCATCATACAGAAAGGATTTCATGGATTCCTTCAACGGTTCAATCGCAAGAAGAACCAGTTTTTTTCGTTCCTTAAACGATATATATTCCCATAAATCGAAATTTTCATTCCGGATACGATCATATGTACTTTCAAATAACTGCTTATTCTTCATGCCTTCAAGGATGATCTGATAACGAAAAAAATCAAGATCATTCTTCAGAATGAGATTGAATTGCTTCAGTATATCGTCCTGCTTTACTAAGTTAAGTGCAGATGAATAGCATTTCACATTGAATACAGTTTGCTTGTGTTCACTGCTCAAGAGTGCTTCTACTGTCTTCATACCTGTCCCTCCGTCAATGCTGAAATACAATTCAATGCATAAATGGCTGCAGTTTCAGCCCGGTAAATCCGTGGTCCCAGCGTCACTGCCTCAAAGCCAGACAATATCAGCTGATCAAGTTCATCATCACTGATTCCTCCCTCTGGGCCGATAAAGAGACTTACCGATTTCTGAGAAACCAAACGGGCGATATGAGAACTTTTCGCTTGCTCATAGCAAACCATATTCAATTCAGACTTGAAATTATCGAGATCAGCCAATGCCTTTACTCCAATAACCTGCGGAATTGTCCGTCGCAAGGATTGCTCAGCAGCTTCTCTTGCAATCTTGCAATAGCGCTCGAGTTTTTTTGATATATCCTCTGGTTTTATTTTCATGACACAGCGTGATGTTTCAAACAGCACGATACGATCCACCCCTGATTCGGTTGCTTTCTGAATCATCCACTCTAATTTTTCTGAACGGATCAGTGCAGCGCACAATGTAATTGGCGGCAAGATAGAGGTGCTGTTCTCGAGATACTCGTGAATGCTCAAGGTATTGTCTGAATTTAAGGAAGCTATAACAGCATCTCCCAAAGCATTGACAACTCTGAATCGATCACGATCACGGTAACGAAGTACGCTGCGGCATTGATGAAGCTGTTCGGAACTTAAGCCAGAATCAAACGAATCATCTGAAATAAAAAACTGCTGCATTATTTTGTGCCACTAAGTGCTTTAAGCTTTTTGACTTCAAAAGGCTTAAGCGCTCGATACTGCCCGATCTGCAGGCTATCTACACTTAGAAAGTCAATACTGATGCGATGCAGCTTCAGGACATCATAACCAAGATATTCCATCATGCGTCGGATCTGACGATTTTTCCCCTCACGCAGGGTCAAATCAAACTGAGTTCGTTTCTTAAGCGGATCACGTTTAATATGTTCAATTACTGCAGGCTGAAGAAGATCTCCTTCCAGCCTGAAACCTCGTTGTACTTTTTGAACTGCACCATCACTCATCACACCCTTTACCGCAACATGATAGGTCTTTTGGACATGAAAACGAGGATGAGTCATCAAATTTGTGAATTCGCCGTCATTTGTGATAATCAAGGCACCAGTTGTTTCCTTGTCAAGACGGCCGACTGGGTAGAGGCGGCTCTGGCTGGAAATCAAGTCCACAACCGTATCCCGCCCGCGATCATCGCTGGAACTGCTGAGAATACCTTTCGGTTTGTTGAGTAAATAATACTCATAGACCTGGGCACTTAGCAATTTCCCGTTTACAGCAATTACATCGTTTGGCTCAACCTTGACACCTAGTTCTCGGACAATAACTCCATTAACACTGACTTTCCCTTCCTCGATGAGGAGTTCGGCTTTACGGCGCGAACAAAGGCCGCGATCAGCAATCACTTTCTGCAAACGGACACCGCTGTTATTTGAAGAAGTTTTCATTTTCACCCTCACTATAGTCCGGAAGTTCCGGTAATTCTGCCAGACTGACCAGTTTAAAGTCATCAAGGAACGTCTTGGTAACCTCATAAAGAATCGGACGACCAATTGCATCCGACCGCCCAGCTTCCTGAATCAAATCCAAAGCGACCAATTTGCGGCACATCATATCGCAGCCCACACCCCGGATTTCTTCGATTTCAACACGGGTAATCGGCTGTTTGTACGCGATAATTGCTAATGTCTCCAAAGCAGACTGTGACAACTGACGAGATTTTGACAACGCCAGTGTTTCCCGAATAGCCTCACGAAGAAAAGGCTTTGTGATGAACTTGAAAACGCCGCCATACTGCACGAGTTCCAAACCGTGACGGGGTCCTTGAAACTGAATCGTCAGATCCTGAATCGCATCTTGGACAACCATCTTATCAACATTGATGGCATCACTCAGTTCTTCCAAAGATAGCCCTTCATCCCCTACCACATACAGCAAACCTTCAATTTTTGCTAGAATATCATCCATTCAATGCACTTCCCTTCAAATAAACAGCATCATCATCAAAACTAACATACATCTCATGCATCCGAATCATATCCAATACCGCTAGAAATGTCACAATCACATGCTGAAGTGAATTCGATTGATGAAGCAAGTCCACCAATGAAAAAACGTCGGTATGCCGATCCAAGTAATGCCGCAATTGTTCAATTCGATCATCTACGCTTAATTCTTCGTTCATAATTGTGGTTTCGAAGGGATGAACCATCTTGAAACGTGCATACACCTTATTCATCGCCTTCACCAGATCATAGACATCACCAGTGATAAAAGAAGCCGCATTCACTTCATCTCTCACGCTTTCAACCGCATCCTTGGAATAGGCCTTAGCGAACTGATCAAGGCGCTCTTGATAGCGCTGATTCAGATCTGCGGTAATTTCCTTATACTTCTGATATTCAATCAGACGCTGAACCAATGTCGGCCCATCATCCGGCTTTTCCGCATCCAGAAGACTTTCATCCCGAGGCAGCAGTTTTTTACTTTTATACTCTATCAACCCAGCCAATTCAGACAGATACTCACTGGCTATTTCCAATTTCAATTCTTCCATTGCATGAATATAGGCAATGTACTGATCGGTCAATTCCCGAATATCCAGATCAAAAAGATCAAGTTTTTTATCCTTAATCAGAAAAAGCATGAGGTCCAAAGGACCGCTGAACTGACTTATCTCAACTTCAAACATTCAATCACCAGTGCCTATTATAACACATCAGCGATTAACGCAGTGCTGCTGACCGGGGTATTTTCCACAACATAGGCATTTAAAGCTTGAGCAAGATGTTCCTCAAGAATTGGGCGATTGCTGTATAAGGTTGCCAACGGTTCCCCTACAGTTAAGGAATCACCCACTTTCTTATAGAGAACAATTCCCGCCTTTGGATCGATACTGTCCGTTTTTGTGGCTCGTCCAGCACCTAAATTCATGGCACACAAGCCAATCTCCATTGCTTTCATATCATGAATAAAACCAGAAGCATCCGCAACGACATCCGCCTGATAACGAGTCCTGCAAAATACATCCAGATCTTCCAGAACTGTTAAGTTTCCCCCTTGCGCTGAAATCCATGCTTCGAATTTTGCGTAAGCCTCCCCATTCTCAATTTGCCGCCTTGCCAAGTCTAAGCCTTCTTCAAGACTTTCCACCCGCTTTGCTTGAAGCAGCATGATTGCCGCACCCTCTAAACATAATGTCGTAAAATCCTGAGGACCGTTGCCCTGCAATGTTTCAATGGCTTCCCGAACTTCAATGGCATTCCCGATTGCATTTCCCAGAGGTTGGTTCATGTTGGAAAGCATAGCATTCACCTGCTTGCCCATCAATTGTCCGATGGCAATCATCACGGTTGCAAGTTCACGAGCCTCATCCAGTGTCTGCATAAATGCACCATCACCATACTTGACATCCAATAAGATACAATCACTGCCGGCAGCAAGCTTCTTGGACATAATCGAAGAAGCAATCAACGGAATTGAAGCAACGGTCCCTGTGACATCACGCAACGCATACAGTTCTTTATCGGCAGGCACGAGATTCCCGCTCTGACCAATAATCCCGATACCGATAGCATTGACCTGCTGCACAAACTGTTCCTCACTCAATTCAACATGAAAGCCCTCTATGGATTCAAGCTTATCAATCGTACCGCCAGTATGGCCAAGACCTCTGCCGCTCATCTTAGCCACAGCAACACCGCAGCTAGCAACCAATGGTCCTAAAACTATTGACGTTTTATCGCCGACACCACCGGTTGAGTGCTTATCGACTTTCAGACCATGGATGGCTGACAAATCCAACACATCCCCGCTTAACATCATCGCCTTACACAGTGCTTTAGTCTCATGATTGTTCATTCCATTCAAAACAATCGCCATCAATAGACTGGACGACTGATAGTCCGGAATTGTATGGTCCGTAACGCCATCAATCCAGAACTGGATTTCCTGATCAGTCAGTACAAGTTTATCCCTTTTTTTCCCGATAATATCAATCATCCTCATTTTGTGCTCTCCTTTGCCTGTTCCTTTCGCTTGTATTCGATGACTTTGAATCCATCCCCGCTAAAAAAAACACGCTGATGAAAGTCATCACTCTCAACATCCGGGAAAAACGTATCTCCATCCCGATCATTATCAATTTCCGAAATCAGCATCCGGGTCACATATGGCAACGCCTGTGCATAGATTGCAGCTCCCCCGGCAATAAAAATCTCCGCTTCATCCGCCTGATGAGCTTGACAGAACTGAATAAAATCATGAATCACCTGGATATCAGTGCGCGCATCAAGATCTGTACGTGTCGTAACCACAAACGTATCACGATGAGGCAACGGCTTTTTAAAACCATTGAAAGTTACACGGCCAAACACGACCTGATGATGCAAAGTCATCGCTTTGAAAAACTGAAGATCCCCAGGAACATGCCAAGGCATCCAGCCGTCTTTGCCGATAACCCCTCTTTGATTGCGCGCAACAATAATGGTCAGCATCAAACACTGACCTTTCCTTTGATGAGCGGATACGGGTCATAATTCTCCAGTTCAATATCTTCACTGGTAAATTCATCAATAGAAGTAATCGCAGGATTCAGGATCAGCTTTGGAAGTTTACGAGGCAAGCGTTCAAGCTGAGTCTCAACCTGCTCGAGATGATCCTTGTAGATATGGACATCACCGAATGTATGAACAAACTTCAACGGTTTTAGATGTGTCACTTGTGCGATCAAAGAGGTCAGCAACGCATAGGATGCGATATTAAAGGGAACTCCCAGGAATACATCGGCACTGCGCTGATACAGCTGGCAACTCAGCCCTTGACCATCACTGCTGACATAGAACTGCATGAAACTATGGCAAGGAGGAAGCGCAACATTCTCGAGTTCAGCCGGATTCCAGGCACTGAGAATCAGGCGACGCGAAAAAGGATTTTCTTTAATCTGATTAATCAGGACAGCCAATTGATCGACACCATTGAAATCACGCCATTGCTTCCCATAGACAGGACCAAGATCACCATACCTTTGCGCGAATTCATCGTTCTCTGCAACTCGCTGTGCAAATTCACTCATGGATTCCCCTGCATAGACGAAAGATTTCTGGAACTTGGCATATGGCCAATCATTCCAGATTCGCACCTTCTTCCTCACCAAAGGCTGAATATTGGTCGATCCGCTGATAAACCATAACAATTCTTCGACAATTGATTTGAAATGAACTTTTTTCGTTGTTAATAACGGAAAGCCCTTTGTCAGGTCAATGTGCATTTGATAGCCGAATGTACTGATCGTGCCCGTTCCGGTACGATCATCACGTTCTTCACCGTTTTTCAAAACATATCGGCATAAATCAAGATATTCTTTCATAGTATCACCCAGCAAATTATACCATGAACCTAAAGTAATAAGAAAGCACGTTTTTCAAGTGGTTTTCGTAAAAAAAGGAGGTGTTTATCCTCCCTTGATTGTATTCAGGAACGAAATCTTTTCCGCAATCACTTCGATGGCATAGATATCATTCCCCTCTTTGCTCACATAATTATTGGACTGAATACGTCCTCTCACAGCAATGACATCACCGACTTCGCATAGTTCAGCCGTCGACTCAGCAATTCCTCTCCAAAAGGTCACTTGATATTTATCGGTATCAAAGACACCCTCACTGTTACGGAAATTGCGCTCAACTTCAATAATTGCTTTCGCTAATTTCACGCCTGCCGCCGTCTCGCTGACAACCGGCAACGTCCGTAATATCCCCACTAAAAAAACACCGTTCATAATTCTCCTCCGCTTCTACTATAAACTATGCAGCGAAGAAAAGAAATCCTTTTTAATTCGATATTTTAACTTTTGTAATTGTACGATTTGTTAAAACAAATTCTTTTTTAGCTTCTTCCAATTCTTCGATACGAATTGAATGTATTCCTTCAATTAACTCAAAAAGCTGTGTCCCTTTAAACCGGGATTGAATCAGCTGTTGGGCATAACGGTCATAATTGGTAAACATCCGGATCGTTGATCCCATATAACGCCGTTTTAGCTGCTCGAGTTTATCCTCATCAACGACCGGGTGCGCAAGTATTGACTCGATAAGCTGAGCCAGCGCATCACTATTATTCCCCTCGTTGGCAAACAGCAACATTGCTTGGTCTTTGCCGTAGTTGATTTCGTAACTGAAATAATCAGAAATGATCCCTTGATCCAACCAATCTTGGTACTGTGGATTCAGTGTTGAAAAATTTGATTCAAGAATAAAGAAAAGCATGGACTCGATACGAAGGCGTTCCAGATCATCGCCGGTATAAGCAGGCAGCTTATAGCCGATAAAGTATTTTTCGGTTTCAGCACGCATCGTAAACGTGTAGTCCTTTCGAACTACCGTCGCAGGTTCATCCTGAAGCACACGTTTGATTTTCGGATCAGCAGGAAACGTCTTACTCAGCTGGTTTTGTTCAATAAATGAAAGCACCGCTGCTGGATCTTCCTGGGTCACAACCACCAGAATCATATTCGCAGGATGATAGTTCAAGCTGTAAGCACACTCTAGTTCTTCGCGGGTTGTATCGCGAACTGACTGTGCACTTCCGCCAATATCATACTTCAATGGATGATTATGGTAAATTGACTTCAACGTTTCCATGTATAATCTGAAATCGGGCATCTGATCATACATCGATAATTCCTGAATGATAATCCCTTTCTCTTTCTCCACCGAAGCATCCGAAATTGATAAGCTCTGCACAAAATCAAGCAAGAGACTCAAGGGCTTTTCAATAGAACCGCTGTGACTGAAATAGTAGCTTGTACTTTCATAAGAGGTTCCAGCATTGGCACTGGCTCCCATATCTGCAAACATAGACAGGACATCACGGTTTTCATCCTCAAAAAGCTTATGTTCCAAGAAATGGGCACTGCCGGGCTGAAAGTGATAATGCACGCCCGACGCATCCACCTGTTCAAGATCAAATGCTCCAAAAGGAGTTGCAATCATAGCATAGGACGATACAAATTCCGGCTTATGAACAATATAGACATTCATCCCATTGTCAAGGGTAGACTCATAAATCAGTTCCCCATAGTTATTCTTGATTAAATTCATTCGGCAATCTCCTTAGTTCTCAGCATGAAATTAAAACTGAATTGCAGATACTGGATGGCCTGCCGGATATCCTCAATACCACAAGCGTTGATCTGGTCCATCATATCCTGAGGGGTCTCTGTTAATCCCAAACAGTTATTCCTCAGCTGGTAGTCAATGATGCTGTAAGCATCATCATCAATCGTCTGATAGCGCACCAGCAATGTTTCCTTGGCACTCTGCAGAAGATCCGCATCGGCAGACTGCTTGAACTGCTGAAGCAAATCATCAACCAATGTATCAGTCAACTCGATATTTGCATCATCCACAGAAGTCACCACAACCATTAAGCCATCATAAGAAAGAAGTGTTGAGAAGATGGAATAGCAAAGACTTCGCTTTTCACGGACTTCCTGAAAAAGAATCGACGAAGGAATTTCCCCGAACATGCAATTCGCCAGCCGAAGCGCTGTAAAAATCTTCTTGGTTGGTGCGATAGAGGTACTGATGAACTTGACAAGTGTGCTCTGTGAAAGATTTTCCTGAACACTTAAATCACGCGGACCGCTTTTCTCTGCCTGATAAGCGAAATCCAAAAGAATTTCACGATCATAAAAATGAAATGAGCGTTTAAGTGAATCTACCACTGATGACTGATCAAAGTCTCCGACCAAAGAAACCTCAATTCGGGAACCATCCAGGAGAAATGCATGAAAAGCTTTAATTTGACTCAAACTGACCTGATCAATCTCATCCAACTCGCCATTGGCGCTAATTGCAATCGGCTGGGTGCTGTACCCTGCCTGCATCGCTTGTTTAAGTGCAAGCCGGACCGGCTTCTCACGATCACGAAGCAATGCACTGCGCAGTGTTTTTTTCGCTTCATTCAAGGTGTCCTCACTCATCAGAACCCGCTCGCCGCAATCACTTAGGAACTGAATCTGTTGTTCGAGAAGTGCCTCTTGGACATATCCTCCGTTAATACAACGGCTTCGCAATTCAATCATCTGAGTCTTGCCGATGCTCGTTGTCCGGGCTGAAAGAGTCAACCCATACAACATATCCGATGCGTAATCCATCGCCTGCTTAGTCGGATAAACCTCACTGCGATCCTGCATCATGTTGGCAAGCAAAGCAGCTACAGTGCTCTCCTTCGCTTTTAATGGAAACATATACCGCAAGACAAGTGTAGTTTCCTTAAAACGTGTGGTTGGTTCAGTAAACAGCACAACGTTTTGATTTAATTGTATTTTATTCATACATGTCCTTTCAGGTTTTCAGTAAAACTAGTTATATTATCCACTTGAATGGGTTATAATTCAAGTAAATAAAGAAAGAGGCAGCAAATGAATACATCATTTATCACTGATTTTTATGAATTTTCCATGGCCTATACCTACTATAAGGAAAATCGTCAGAATCAAATTGTATACTTCGATATGTTTATCCGAAATCTTCCTGATCAAGGAGGATACCTAATATTCAATGGACTAAACCGACTGGTCAGTGAACTCCAAAACTTCAAGTTCACGGATGAACAGATTGATTACCTCAGAAAGACCGGTTTTGACGATGAAGGATTTCTGAACTATCTTTCAACGATGAAACTCGAATTGGATATCTGGTCGGTTGAAGACGGTACCGTCGTTTTTGGAAATGAACCTCTCGTGGTTGTCCGTGGACCAATTATTCAGGCCCAATTGGTCGAAACGCTGCTTCTATTGTGTGTGAACTATCCCTCACTGGTGACAACCAAAGCTTCCCGGATTGTCAACGCTGCCCAAGGCAGGACAATTATGGAATTCGGTGCGCGTCGGGCTCAGGGATTTGATGCGGCTTCTGAAGGTGCACGATGCGCCGTAATCGCGGGATGCGCAAGCACGTCCAACACACTAGCTGGCTATGATTACGATATTCCTGTTTCAGGAACAATGGCACACTCCTATATTCAGCTGCACGATACAGAATATGACGCTTTTCTAAGCTATGCGAAAATTCAGCCGGATAATACAATTCTTCTGGTTGATACCTATGATACACTTGGATCTGGTGTTATGAACGCAATCAAAGTTGCACACGAATTCTTGATTCCAAACGGTTATCGGTTAAAGGGCATCCGTCTGGACTCAGGCGATTTGGCTTATCTGTCCAAAAAAGCACGAACCATGCTTGATGAAGCAGGGCTGGATGATTGCCGCATTCTTGCTTCGAACGCCCTGGACGAAAACATCATTGATGATCTTTTGGTTCAAGGTGCAAAAATTGATGCATTCGGAGTCGGAGAAAATCTCATTACTTCACGCTCAACCCCAGTCCTCGGCGGTGTTTACAAATTGGTTGCGACTATTCAGGATGACATTCTCATTCCTAAAATCAAGATCAGTGAAAGCATCGAGAAAATCACTAACCCGGGATACAAGAAACTCTATCGTTTCTATGATAACTTTACTCAGAAAGCATTAGCTGACTACATTGCGCTTGCTGATGAAGAAGTTCCAGAAGATACAATAACCCTGTTTGATCCGATAATGCCCTGGAAACAGAAAACATTAACCAACTACACTGTCCGTGACTTACATAAGCAGATTTTCAGAAATGGGGAATGCCTCTATGCGATTCCTGAAACACTCGACTCTAAAGCATACTGTGCTGATGAAATGAACACGATGTGGGATGAAGTCAAGCGCCTGCGGAATCCTCATAATTATTATGTTGATCTCTCCAATAAACTCTATCAACTAAGACTGGATTTACTGGATCAGCACAAAAAGAAAAAGAGATAAATGATTCTCTTTTTCTTTGCATCAGATCAGGAATGAAGCAAACTCATTCTTCCTTATCCGCCCAGATAGACTTTCTGGACATCAGGACTATTGATGAGTTCTTGTCCGCTGCCTTGCAATACGATTTCCCCGGTCTCTAAAACATAGCCGCGATCCGCGATGGATAAGGCCATTTTCGCATTCTGTTCTACAAGAAGCACCGTCATACCGTCCTGGTTAATGCTTTCAACGATATCGAATATTTCTTTAACCATCAGCGGCGCTAAGCCCATACTCGGTTCATCCAATAACAACAGTTTCGGATGCCCCATGAGTGCTCTGGCAATAGCTAGCATCTGCTGTTCACCGCCGCTCAATGTCGCAGCATCTTGATTGGCTCTCTGCCTGAGAATATCAAAACGGGCATACATCTTTTTGATATCTCCTTGCATGTCGTTATCTCGACCTCGTGAATAAGCTCCAAGCATCAGGTTTTCCTTTACACTCATACCTTTGAAGATATGACGACCTTCAGGAACATGAACACAGCCTTTTGCGACAATTTTGCTGGCCCGAACTGAAATAATCTCTTCGCCATTCAACAGTATGCTTCCTTGCTTCTGACTGAGAAGTCCGGAAATTGTCTTCAGCAATGTTGACTTACCGGCACCATTAGCCCCGATCAGGGAAACGATTTCGCCTTCATTGATTTCCAGTGAAATACCCCGCAACGCACTTATTGCACCATACTGCACACTCAGATTTTCAATTTTCAACATATTATTCTTCCCCCAAGTATGCTTTGATTACTTCAGGGTTGGACTGGATTTCACCAGGACTTCCAGAAGCAATCATCCGCCCATAGTCAAGTACGAAGATTCGTTCACACAATTCCATAACGAGACTCATATCATGCTCAATCAATAAAATAGTCAACTTAAAATCCTGATGAACCTGACGAATGAATTCAACCAATTCTTCGGTTTCATGAGGATTCATTCCAGCTGCCGGTTCATCTAAAAACAAAAGATTGGCGCCCGTGGCGATTGCACGGACAATTTCCAGACGACGCTGCTGTCCATAGGGCAGATTCTTGGCAAGATCATCTTTCTTATCATCAAGGTTGACCCGACGAAGCAGATCAAGTGCAAACTGCTCAGCAAGCGCTTCTTCCCGGTA